>JBKQVI010000237.1:0-6127 GCA_052139985.1 Terriglobia bacterium | reverse complement strand
CCCCAGGCGTCCAGGAGCAACGCCGGTGCCGCTGCATTCCCTGCGACCTGGAAATCCGCATGCCAAGCCTACTCTGTCAAGCCTTTCCACCACCGAAAACCCATTTTCGGCTCCCGCCGAGTTCCGTGAATCGCTGAGCTTGTTCCCAATCAGCCGACTGCCCCCAGCCGAAGCATACCTTACGGAATCGCTGGTTCTTCCTGCGTTGCACTTCCCTTTATAGAGTTCCTCGGGTAGAATTTCATTTCTTGCATCTAAGGTGACTTCGCAACTCTAAGGAGTTCCCTCCGTCCGGATTCAGCACGGACGGAACAGCGAATGCACGCTGAACTCAGGAGGTTCATATGGCACTGAAAGTAGGGGATCCGGCTCCGGACTTCAAACTGACTTGCGCCACCGGCGAGTCACAAGGCGAGTTTGAGCTTTCCGCGCATCGTGGTAAGAACGTGGTGCTGGCATTCTATCCGCTCGATTTCACTCCGGTGTGTCAAAGCGAACTGGGATCTTTTCAGGCAGACTTAGCCAAGTTTACGGATACGAACACCGAAGTTGTCGGCATTTGCACGGACTCGGTTTTTGCGCACATTGCCTTCCAGAAACATCTGGGTGGATTGAAGTTCCCGCTGGCTACGGACCGCTGGCCGTATGCCGAAGTGGCGACCGCCTATGGCGTGTTTCCTCCCACCAAACATCCCATCCCCTTTATCAACGACCGGGCGATTTTCATTGTCGATAAGGGCGGCAAAATCGCTTGGTCGAAGATCTATGAATTGCGGCAACAACCTGATAATGGAGAGATTCTGGCGGAGTTGAAAAAGCTTACGTAGGGGCTTCGCGGGAAAATGAACGGCTGGAAACTGCGACGCGGCTCTCCGCGCGTGGGTTCGTCATCATGGACGTAAAAGAACTTTTCCTCATACAAAAAGCGAGTGAGCACGAGGGAACGATCGGAGTCTACGCGAAGATTCCGCGCGACCGCCTGAACTGGCGCCCAGCGCAGGGCATGTTAACCCTGGGGCAGGTGGCGCGACACGCATGGCAGTCGGAAGAGGGAACTCGCAAGATTGCGCTCCAGAGTGATTGGAGTTACTACGCGATACGCGTTCCCAAGGGCCTCCTGGCGGTTCTGGGCGAAGTGACATCGCTCGATGAGGAGCTGCAGGAAATCGAGCGGGTCTATGAAGACACCATGCGGGCGGTGCAGGCGTTCCCGCTCGACCGCTGGGAAGAAATCCGGGAGAACGCTCAGTTCCATACTCGCCGGGCCGTCGGCGTTATGCTCTTCCGCATCATCGAGCATCAGACTCACCATCGCGCCCAAGTCGGGACTTATTTGCACATCCTTACCGGCGGACGCGCCAGCCCTTACGCGGATTGACTCCTCGTTTTTTGAGTAAGCGCTGGCGGGGCTAGGTACTCACAGCAATTCCCAGTGATTTCATCTTGCGGTATAGATGACTGCGCTCGAGGCCCAGAACTTCCGCGGTACGGGTGACGTTGCCTTGGTGCTCTTCGAGAGTGCGGAGAATATAGTCGCGCTCGTATGCAGTACGCGCCTCCTGAAGGCTGGAGAATCCCGTGGTGGGAAATTTGACGGGTGGACTCGATCGCGCTCCGTCCTGGTGCAGCGCAGGGGGAAGATGACGCCGCTCGATGCGCTCGCCCGGCACCATGATGACCAGCCGCTCGACGAGGTTCTTAAGCTCCCGCACATTTCCCGGCCAACGATAGGCCAGCAGAATCTCCATTGCCGATTCCGCGAAATGTTTGGGGCGCCGCCCGTAAGCGCGTGCGAAGTCCGCCAGGAAAAAATTGGCCAGCGTGAGGATGTCTTCCGCGTGCTCGCGTAAGGCGGGAACGTAAAAGGGAATCACGTTGAGGCGGTAGAACAGATCCTCACGGAAGTTGCCCTTTTGAATCTCGTCTTCCAGATGCTTGTTGGTGGCGGCAATAATCCGCACATCCACGGTAAGGTTGTTGCCCGAGCCGACCGGTGTGAAGCGCTGCTCCTCAATAACCCGTAGCACTTTGGACTGCGTGCGCAGGCTCATGTCGCCCACTTCATCGAGAAACAATGAGCCGCCATTGGCCTGTTCAAACTTGCCCGTCTTGTCTTCGAGCGCACCGGTAAAGGATCCCTTGATGTGCCCGAAAAGCTCGCTCTCGATCAGCTCTTCCGGAATCGCGGCGCAGTTGACCTCCACGAAAGGCTGCTCGGCGCGCTGGCTATGACTGTGCAGCGCGTGGGCCACCAGTTCCTTTCCCGTCCCGCTCTCGCCGTAAATGAGCACGCGGCCATGGGTGGGAGCGGCAAGCTGCAATTGCTGGCGCAGGGCCTTCATGGGGACACTGTCCCCGATGATGCGGTCGCGGCCCCGGAGTTCCTCGCGCAACTCGCGGTTTTGCTCGGCCAGCCGCGACTGCTCCAACGCGTGGCGCAGCGTCAGCAGCGTCTTATCGATTGAAAGAGGTTTCTCAATGAAATCGAAAGCTCCCAGTTTGGTGGAGCGAACGGCGGCTTCAATGGTGCCGTGCCCTGAAATCATGATGACCGTGGGCGGCGCTTCCAGGGATCGAGCCTTTTCCAGAACCTGAATGCCGTCCATGCCCGGCAGCCAGATGTCGAGCAGGACGACGTCAAACCTGTTGGTCTGGAGAGTTTCCAGGCAAGCTTCGCCGCTGCCGACGGATTCCACCCGATAGCCTTCATCCTGGAGGACATCGGTGAGGGATTCGCGGATGCCGGGTTCGTCGTCAACGATGAGGACTGAGTGTTTCATGCGTCTCCTACGTTCCAAAAGCCTCTTCGGCATTGGCTACCACGGCGCGGTCTGCGGGCAATTCGATCACAAACTTGGTTCCCGTGGGGAAATTCTCTTCCACGCGAATGGAGCCGTGGTGCTCGGCGATGATGCGGTTGACAATGGCCAGCCCCAATCCAGTTCCCGAACGCTTGGTGGAAAAATAGGGGAGGAAAAGCCGTTCCTTGGCTTCCGGAGTAATTCCCGGCCCGCTGTCTTCGACGGTGATTTCCACCACATCGCGATCCGGCGCAATCCCACTGCGTACCCAGATTTCCTTGCGCAGTGAATACTCCAATGCTTCGGCGGCATTATCAACCAGATTCACCACCACACGCTTCATCTGATCGGGATCAGCCTGCACAATGGGCAGATCGGGAGAGAAATCACGCCGCAGGGTGATCCCCTCCAATCGCCCGGCAAATACGTTCAGGGCATCTTCCAGAATATCGTTGATTTGCGCGGGCGCCGGCTTGGAGGCAGGGAAGCGGGCGAAGGCGGTGAACTCATCGACCAGCGTTTTCATCGTGCCTACCTCGCGCCCAATCAGCTTGGCGCTATCGCCGACGGCCGCGAGCAGTTCGCGGGGAGGCGACGCGGTGTCCATTCGCTCGAGCAGGCGCAGGATGCGTTCGGTGGAGAGTTGAATGGGGGTAAGGGGGTTTTTGATTTCGTGGGCGATGCGGCGCGCGACCTCTTGCCATGCCGCTGAGCGTTCCGAGCGCAGGACCTCCGCCAGGTCTTCCAAAACCAGGACGGAACCCACACGTCCATGCCGAGCCTGAACCGACGACACGGTTAGCGCTACGAAAATGCGGCGATTCCCGAGGTCAAGTTCCATTTGCTGCGTGACCACGCCTTGGCGTGCTGCACGCCGGAACATGCGGGCGACAACGCGCGCGTCGTCGGCCGAGAAGAGATCGGTTAGTACCCGCGCGGGCTCGGTGCGCGACCGTCCGAACAGCCGCTCGGCCGTGGTATTTAAACGCGTGATCTGCCCTTGTGTGTCGAAAGAAACGACTCCCGTGGGGATGTTCTCCAGGATGGCTTCAATGGTGTTGCCGCGTTCTTCCAACTGGCGGTTGGCCTCCTGGAGTTTCAAAGACGCCTGCTCGATGGCCCGACGGTTTTCGAGAAGCTGCTGGGTCATCTGATTGAAGGACTGGACGAGCACGCCCAGTTCGTCGTCGCCGCGCGTCAAGACTTGGAAACCCAGGTTACCTTGTGCCACCTCGTGCGTGGCGTTTGCCAGCGCCTGAATGGGAACGGTGACCTGCTTGGAGAAGAAAAGGGCAAACCATGTGGCAATGAAGAGAATGAGCAGTGTCAGCAGCCAGAGCATCGATACGTAATTCCGCTTCTGGGCTTTGCGCTGCTGGCTGAGCTCGTTGTACTTTTGCGTCTCGCGTTGAATCTCTCCCGAGATTTCGGTGAGCTTCGAGGGCAACCGCATGATTCCGGCGATCATGCCCAGGCGGCCGCCGGATTGATCGAGAACCGGGTTCGCCGAGATGAAAAGTTCATATTCGCCTGCGGACCAGTGCCCCGCCAGGCCATTCGCGGGAATCTTGCCGGTAAAGAGCTGCGGGAAGTAGTGCGCAACTAACGACGGCTTTGGCCATGGATCACCGGCCTGGGCCAGAAGTTTCCCGGAAGAGTCGAAGCACATCGCGGCCACGGTTCCCGGGTCGGCCGCTACCTCTTGCGTCACCAAGCGAGCCACCCGAGAAGCTTGGTGGTTTTCCATGGCCTGGATCATCTCTTCATCCTGCGCCAGATAGCTGGAGATGTGGTCGGCGCGTTGCGCGGCTTGCAACTCGAGCTCACGGACCAACTCCTCCGAGTCCTGCCGAATCAGGTCCAGTGGGACGCTGAACCACTTGTCGATGGTTCGATTTAGCAAGCCATATGCAAAGAAAAACAGGAAGATGACCGGAACCAGTGAGAGCCCGAGGAAAGCCACTACCATCTTCGTCTTGAAGCGCGAACCCAGTTGCTGCTGCTGGCGCTCAAAGTAGAGTTTGAGGAGAATCCGCAGGAGGATCAGGCCAAATATGACGAAGGCCAGGAAAATGACCGTCGATAGAACCTGCAGCAGGATGGTTTCTTCCGAGTTGCTGGGACGAATGAAATTCAGGTTCAGTGACGCCTGACTCCATCCCAGAAAGAACAAGATCGGAACGAGGATCAGCAGGACAATCAGGAAGATCTTCCGGCGCTGGGTAGGATCAGGGTTCATGTTAGAAATTCGACCAGCGAAATTGGAAACTTGAAATTGGAAACTTGAAACTCGAAAATCGCGGCCACCTTCGAGATTTACCCTCTTCCCGAAACTGAAACTCCAGAATCAGAACCAAAGTCGCGCGGTGAGTTGCGACTTTCAGGTTTTGCTTTTCGAGTTTCCAGTTTCAAGTTTCCAGTTTCCAATTTCGAGTTTTGCTCTAAGTATTGACCCAAGGGGCATTCTTCACAATGCGCCACGTCCCGACGGCAGTAGCGTTTGGCCGCCTCCACCAACAAAGCATGAAACTCGTTGAACAGCGCTTCGTCCGGCGTCAAATGCTCGTGCAGGTACCGCTGGGCAGAATCATAATCTGACTCAGGGGAAATGAGCTTATGGCGCGAGAGAACGCGGCGCGTGTAAGCATCCGCAACAAATACGGGTTGGCGGCCGGCATAGAGCAGAATTGCGTCAGCGGTTTCCGGACCGATTCCAGTGAGCGCCAGGAGCTGAGCGCGGGCGCGAGCGGCCCTCTGTGAAAAAAGCGCGTCTAAAGAACCTTCATGGGCCTCTTCAATCCAGTCGGCAAAGTTGTGGAGGGCCTTGGCTTTTTGCCGGTAAAAGCCCGCGGGCCGTACCATCTGCTCCAATTCTCCCAAAGAGGTTTGGCGCAAGGGTTGCCATGCTAAAAGTGCCGCCCTGCGAAGATTCTTCAGGGCCAAGGTTGCATTCCGCCACGTGGTATTTTGGGTAAGAATCGCACCACAGATGACTTCGCAACGGGTTCGGGCCGGCCACCAACCTTGCGGCCCGAAACTCTCCAAAAGCGTCGTGTAGAAGCGGCGCAACGTTTCACCCGGCGCCACTTCGCTATGTTCGCTCGCCCCGCACATATTTCAGAAACTATACTCGGCTCCCGGCAAAGTCAAGGCAGGTGCGGGTACGGTAGTGGTGTCATTTGGTGTGGCACGGGCATCTGAAGCTGTGAAAGAATCACTTGCGGCAGCGAGAGCGGGAGTTTCGACGATGGGTTTTGAAGGTTTTGATCGTCGACGACGGAAGCTAGCTAGGGTGGCTTCATGCCGTGACCTTCCTTTCTGCCAGG
>JBKQVI010000236.1:0-7333 GCA_052139985.1 Terriglobia bacterium | reverse complement strand
CCTTCGTTACGCTGAATTGCGCCGCGGTTCCGGCGGAGCTGATCGAATCCGAACTGTTTGGACATGAGAAGGGCGCCTTTACCGGTGCGGGTGCGCGGCACACTGGCAAGTTCGAGCAGGCGCAGCGCGGCACGCTCTTCCTCGATGAAATCGGCGACATGCCTCTGCCGATGCAGGCCAAGCTGCTGCGCGTACTAGAGGAAGGCGAAATCGAGCGCGTGGGCGGTGACCGGCCGATTGCGGTGGACGTGCGCATCGTCGTCGCCACGCATCGCAACCTGGAAGAGCTGATCACGCAGGGGAAATTCCGGGAGGACCTTTACCATCGCGTGTACGTCTTTCCGCTGGTCCTTCCCCCACTCCGCGACCGCCCGGAAGACATTCCGGTACTGGTCGATCATTTCGCGCGCCAAGTCGCCGCACAGAACGGTTGGAAGCCGACAGCATTTGACGCCGCGGCCATCGATGCGCTCAAGCGATACACCTGGCGAGGCAACGTCCGCGAGTTGCACAACATGGTGGAGCGGCTTCTGCTGCTCGCAACGGGAGATTCGGTGGACGTGGCAACGGTGCTTGCCGCCCTGCCGCGGCAGCCGGCTGCAATTCAGAGCGGAGTCGGCTTGCCCGCTGCCGGCACTCTCGCCCAGCGCGTCGATCTATTCGAGCGTGAGACTATCGTCGCCGAGCTGCGTGGCCACCAGAATCACATCACCCAAACGGCCCGCGCACTGGGCCTGGAGCGCAGCTATCTTTACAAGAAGTGTCAGCAGTTGGGCATCGATTTGCGCGCCATGCGCAAGGAAGAATAGCGGCGCTTCCGAATCTCTGTCCCTCGGTTATCAGCCATAGTTTTGGTCGCTGTGCAGGACCTGGCAAGTCTTCCTGGATGGCGTCGTATCGGCTCCGGGGCCGATCCCGCTTGAATCAAAACTCCAGAGCGGTTACGATTCCGTATTAGGGCACAATCAACACTAAAATCAGAGTCGAGCCTTACAGCAAGAATAGCGCTCCTCCGAGGCAACCATGATCAAACTCAAAGTCAATGGTGTTCAACGTTCGTTCGACGGTGATCCGGAGATGCCGCTGCTATGGTACTTGCGCGACATTCTCGGTCTGACAGGCACCAAGTTTGGCTGCGGGATGGCGCTGTGCGGTTGCTGCACGGTGCACCTGAATGGCGAGGCGGTCCGCTCTTGTGTCACCACGATGCAATCGGCCGCGGGCGCTTCGGTATTGACCATCGAGGGCCTGGGCGCGCAGGAACTTCATCGCGTGCAGAAGGCCTGGATGGAGGTGAACGTGCCGCAATGCGGCTATTGCCAGCCGGGTCAGATCATGCAAGCCGCGGCGCTGCTGAAATCCAAACCTCACCCCACCGACGCGGACATTGACGAAGCGATGTCAGGCAACATCTGCCGTTGCGGGACCTACCAACGCATCCGCGCCGCCATCAAGGCCGCCGCCCAGGAGGTCGCATGAGCACCGTCCACAGCGTCAGCCGTCGCGAATTTGTGAAAGGAATGTTCTCCGCGGGCGCCTTCGTCCTGTGTGGGCAAATCGCTCCGGCAAGATTGTTTGCAGGCTCCCCTTCCGCCGATCTCGTGGCGGGCACGCCGTTCCATCCCAGCATCTGGCTCGGCATGGAGCCCGACGGCTCGGTCATCATCGTGGCATCGCGTTCCGAGATGGGCAGCGGCAGCCGCACGGGCCCGGCCATCGTTCTGGCGGACGAACTCGAAGCCGATTGGAAGCGCGTGCGCATTGAGCAGGCCCTTGGTGACAAGAAATATGGCGGGCAGGACACCGACGGCTCGCACTCCATTCGAGACTTGTTCGACGTGATGCGCCAGGCCGGCGCCACCGCGCGCACTATGCTGGAGCAAGCAGCAGCGCGGCAGTGGAAAGTTCCCGCGTCCGAATGCAAGGCGAACCTGCACACCGTCACTCACCAGCCGACCGGCCGCACCCTGGGCTATGGCGAACTCGTCACGGCTGCCGCCACGCTTCCCGTTCCGGCGAAGGAGTCTCTGACGTTCAAGCCACGCGCCGCCTGGAGATACATCGGCAAGGAGACGAGCCTGATTGACCTCCCCGATATTACCACCGGCAAGGCCGTCTATGGCATGGATGCGCATGTAGACGGCATGCTCTATGCGTCCGTCGAGCACCCGCCAGTGCTGGGCGCCAAACTCAAATCGTTCGATGACAAGGAAACGCTGAAGGTTCCGGGCGTAAAGATGACCGCGACAATCGACCCCTTCAAGCCGCCGCATATTTTCCAACCCTTGGGCGGAGTTGCCGTGCTGGCGGACAATACGTGGGCGGCGTTTCAGGGGCGGCAGAAACTGAAGATCGAGTGGGAAAACGGGCCGAATGCCGCGTACAACTCGGGGGAGTATCGCAAGGAATTGGAAGCGACGGCGCAGAAGCCCGGCAAGCTGGTTCGCAACGTCGGCGACGTGGACGCGGAATTCGCCAAAGGTGGCAAGATCATCGAGGCCGCCTACTACACGCCGCACCTCGCGCACGCCTCCATGGAGCCGCCCGTTGCCGTGGCGGACTATCGCGGCGGCAAGGTGGTCCTCTGGACCTGCACGCAGAACCCGCAGGAATGCCAGAACACCGTGGCCCATGTTCTGGGCATCCGGCCGGAGGACGTCACCTGCCACGTTACGCTTCTGGGCGGCGGATTCGGGCGGAAGTCAAAACCCGACTACGTGGCCGAAGCCGCGGTGCTTTCGAAAAAAGCCGGCAGACCCGTGAAGGTGGTCTGGAGGCGTGAAGACGACATCAAGTTCGATTACTTTCACTCGGTGGCCGCCATGTACCTGAAAGCCGCGGTGGGCGCAGACGGCTTGCCCACCGCCTGGCTCCAGCGTTCGGTGTTCCCGCCGATCGGGTCCACTTTCGCGCTTGACACCACTTACGGTGACGCCGGCGAGATGGGTCTTGGCTGGTCTGACCTGCCGTTTGCCATCTCCAACCACCGCGCCGAGAACGGCCCCGCCACGGCGCACGTGCGCATCGGATGGCTTCGGTCCGTGGCGAATGTCTATCACGCCTTTGCGATTCATTCCTTTGTCGATGAGCTGGCGCACGCCGCGGGCCGGGACTCGCTCGAGTATCTGCTGGCAGTGCTCGGGCCGGACCGCATTGTAGATCGCAAGTCTCTGCCTGACAATTTCCCAAACTACGACGGTTCCTACGAGCAGTATCCCATCGACACCGCCCGGTTCCGGAAGGTAGCGCAATTAGCGGCGGAAAAGGCCGGCTGGGGAAAGCGCTCGCTGGGCAAGGGCGAAGGCATGGGCATCGCCATGCATCGCAGCTTCCTGACCTACGTCGCCACCGTCGTGCGCGTCGAGGTGAACGGCGAGGGCAAGCTGCGCGTCCGCCAGGTGGATACCGCGCTCGACGCGGGCACCATCGTTAATCGCGACACAGTGCGCAATCAGTTCGAGGGCGCGGCGGTCTTCGGAACCAGTTTGGCGCTGCACGGGGAGATCACGGCCACGGGTGGTGCGATCGATCAGTCGAATTTCGCCGACTATCCGGTCTGCCGCATGAACGAGGCGCCGGAGAAAGTCAATATTCACATCATCGAAAGCGAAGCGCCGCCCGCGGGTGTGGGCGAACCCGGCCTGCCCCCATTCGCACCCGCCCTGTGCAACGCGATCTTTGCGGCCACCGGCAAGCGCATCCGCGAATTGCCGTTGTCAAAAGGGAAACTAACCAGTTAAAGCGGGATTCCACCTAAGTTCTTCTTGACCCAGCCGGGCGATGTAGGGGCAGGCCTCGTGCTTGCCCTCCCTGTCGGCATGGCCGACACCGGGCGGGCACAAGACCCGGCCCTACGACCCGTCGGACTTTGACGCAGTCCTGTGCGCCCGTCACTTTCACCTTGACATTCTACCTAAAGCGCGGTACTTTCGCCTAGAATGTCTACCAAAGAACAACGCGAACGCATCGAACTGTTGCAAGGGACGCTGGACCTGCTGATCCTCCGCACGCTGCTGCTGGGACCGGCGCACGGCCATGCCATTGCCAAGGCCATTGAATTCCGCTCCGAGGACGTTTTGCAGGTCGAGCAGGGGTCGCTATACCCCGCGCTGCACCGGCTGATCAAACGCGGCTGGATTTCCGTCCAGGAAGGCACGTCGGAGAACAATCGGCGGGCCAAGTTTTACCGGCTGACGGCCAAGGGACGGCGCCAACTGGCGGTCGAGACCAGCAAGTGGGACAAGCTGGCGGGAGCAATCGCGCGGATTCTCATGCCCACGGAACAGGAGGGCGAATCATGAGCCGCCGCAAACGCATGATGGAGGACCTCAACCAGGACATCCGCGACTACATCGAGCGCGAGACTCAGGACAACATCGAGCGCGGGATGCCGCCGGAAGAAGCGCGTTATGCGGCTGTGCGGAAATTTGGCAACGTGACACGGGTCAAAGAGGATACGTGGGAGGTATGGAGTTTCGTCTGGCTTGAGGAGTTCTGGCATGACGTTCGTTACGGCTTGCGGATGCTCGCAAGGAGTCGCGGGCTTACCGCGATTGTCCTGCTTTCGCTGGCGCTTGGCATCGGGGCCAATACGGCGATTTTCAGCCTGATCGATGCCGTGCTCCTGAAATCGCTCCCCGTTCAGAATCCGCAAGAACTTGCCCTGCTCAACTGGTCGTCTCACGGCTGGGCGGAAGGCGTCATGAGCAACGTGGCCGGCGACATGTACGAGGACAAGGTCGGCCGCATGACCAGCACCTCATTCTCCTACGCCGTGTACGACCAAATGCGAACCCGCAGCCAAGTGTTCTCGAGTGTGCTCGCCTTAGCGGGCAATGACAGTCAACTCAACCTGGGCTACCAAGGCGTGCCCGGGCGGGCGGACGGAGAACTTGTTTCCGGAACCTTCTTTTCGACGCTGGGCGTGGAGCCCATCCTGGGCCGCGCCATTACCCCGGACGACGATCGCTTCGGCGCCAGTCCAGTCGCGGTGATCGGCTACGGATACTGGGAGCGCCGCTTCGGCCGCGACGCCGGTATCTTGGGGCGTAAGATCACCGTGAATTCAGTTCCCTTCACCATCGCCGGGGTGTGCCCGCCGGAGTTTTACGGCGTACAGACGGGACGGTCCGTGGAAGTTTGGCTGCCTCTTCACACCCAGCCGCTGGTCGAGCCGAGTTGGTCGGGGTCAGGAGTGTGGAATGGGGCAGGCGCGCCGCCTGGCAACTCGTCATTCACCACGCGCGAGAACTGGTGGCTGGTCGTCATGGGCAGATTGAAACCCGGGATCACCTTCCTCCAAGCCCGTCCCGAGTTGGAGCTACTTCTGCAGCAAGGGATGGCCCCCGACATCAAACCCTCCATTAAACCGGAGACCATTCCCCACCTGGACATGCTGGCAGGAAGCAAGGGGCTGAACGACCTGCGGAATCAATTCTCGAAGCCGCTGTTCATCCTGATGGCGGCTGTCGGGCTGGTGCTGCTGATCGCCTGCGCGAACGTCGCCAACCTGCTGCTGGCGCGGGCGGCCACGCGGCGCAAAGAGATTGCGGTCCGCTTGGCCATCGGCGCCGGCCGCCGGCGTGTGATTCGCCAACTGCTGACGGAAAGCATCCTATTGGCGGCGCTAGGCGGAGCGCTGGGACTGCTCTTCGCCTTTTGGGGAACGCACGTGCTGATGGCTTTTCTGGCAAGCGGCCGCGATCCCCTCCGCCTGACCGTTACGCCTGACCTGCGCGTACTGGGCTTTACGGCCGCGGTCTCGGTGCTCACCGGCATTCTGTGCGGCCTCTCACCCGCTTTGCGAACCACGCGGGTGGACTTGACGCCGGCGCTCAAAGAAGCCGGAGGCAGATTAGCAGGAGCGGTGCAAAGCTCGCGCGGGATGCGTTTGGGACTCGGCAAGACGCTGGTGGTTATTCAGGTAGGGTTGTCCATGGTGCTGCTGGTTGGCGCCGGGCTGTTCGTACGTACGCTCACCAATCTGGAACGCGTCAACGTGGGCTTTGATCGGCACAACCTCTTGCTCTTCGGTATCGACCCCACTCAGGACGGCTACCGGCAACAGCGGCTGGCGAGTTTCTATCAGGAGTTAACGCGGCGCCTCGAAGCGCTTCCGGGCGTGCGGTCCGTCAGTGCGTCCCACAACACGCTGGTGGGCGGAGGAGCCAACGAGATTCGGACTCGCATCCTGGGGTACACACCCAAGGTGGGTGAGAAAGACGACGGGGTCCAATCCGCAGTCAACACGGTTGGCCCCCATTTCTTTGAAACCATGGGCATGCCGCTCGTGCTGGGGCGTAGTCCGGATGAAGGCGATACCGAGGCAGCGCCGAAGGTTGCCGTGGTCAACCAGACGTTCGCGCGCAAGTACCTGGGTGCAGGCAACCCCATCGGGCGGCGGTTCGGTTTTGGGGACGCCAAGAGGAGCCGGGACATTGAGGTCGTCGGTGTGGTGAGCGACGCCAGGTTCCACGATCTGCGCCAGGAGGTTCCGCCCACCATCTATTTGCCCTTCCTCCAGAGCGTGACCGGGGAGACCGCAGTCTTGGGGGCGCTGGGCGCGTTGCATTTCGAAGTGCGCGCCGCGGGTAATCCGCTTGCAATCGCACCCGCGGTCCGGCGGGTTGCCCAGGCCATGGATCCGAATATCGCTCTGTACGACGTCCGCAGCCAGACGGAGCAAATCGATCAAACGCTTTTGCAGGAGCGCTTGTTTGCGAGGCTCACCGGCTTTTTCGGGGTTCTGGCGGCGACGCTCGGCTGCATTGGGGTTTACGGGGTCATGGCCTTCGCGATAACGGGGAGGACACGTGAAATCGGCATTCGCCTCGCGCTGGGAGCGAGCCGAGGTGAGATTCTGGGCATGGTGTTGCGCGAAGCTTTCGTGCTACTGGCCGTCGGAATCACCGCCGGGATCCTGGTGGCTCTCGAAGCTTCGCGGCTACTCACCGCCCTACTCTACGGGCTGAGACCGTCGGACCCGCCGACCATCGCCGGCGCTGCCTTGCTGATGCTCGCCGCCGCGGCGCTCGCAGGTTACCTGCCCGCGCGGCGGGCGGCGAAGATTGATCCGATGGTGGCCCTGAGGTACGAGTAGCTAGACGCCCGAAGACGAGCCCGATGGGGCCTTCAAAAACGAACAATGACTCTGTTACCAAGGTGAAGCTTCTTAACCGTACGTGGCACAGGCACTCTTGCCTGTGTCTGGAGTTTCTACATTTCCGGTGGCGCAAACCACGCCCGGCAACGTGCCCCGGCCGGCGGTCCCCCGCGCTTCGGAATCCCTCACACCCCAAAGTCGATTTCTTAGCAATTGGGCCCCGGCCCGAAA
>JBKQVI010000235.1:0-20520 GCA_052139985.1 Terriglobia bacterium | reverse complement strand
CTCGCGTACGCACGCTGCCACATTCCACAAGTCCCTCGATCAGTTCTGCCAACAGCGTTTGGTCCAGTTGGAAGTGGGTAAGTTTGGCCGCAATCTTCGCGAGTTCGCGGCAAGCCGGTACCTCTTTGTCCGCCGTATTGAGTGCCCCTTCGGACTCAAGTCTTCGGAGCGCAGCCTCCAGTCCGGAACAGGCGGCTCGTTTGCCTGCGCTACAGTCCTGTGCTAGCCGAGGAGAGATTTCCGGCTGGCTCGTCCCAGTCGCCGAAGTCGAAAGCACCGGGAGGGCGAGCACAACTACCATGAGAGTGAGAGCGGCCTTCGCGTGGAGGTCTCGTTTCATGAAACGAGGATAACCTCAATCCCGACTAAATTGAAGCGGGTAGCACAGGTACGCGTATTTTGCGTTCCTGTGCGGCTTTTCACTTCGTGTCCGCGACGGAAAACACCGTGACGCGGCTCGAATTCTGGGAAAATCCGCGGAGGAATCCGTCCGCTGACGGATACCTCCACGCTACGCCGCTTGAGCCCCAAAGACCTATCAAAGCCCAGGGCAACGCCCTGGGACTACGAAACATTTTTGACCCTGAGCCCTGTAAGGGCGAAATGGGCACGCCAAGCTCAGTCCCAGACCTAGCGCTCGTCGTATTCGATCCCGTGGTTTGCCAGGAGCTTTCGGAACTCGCGCTGAAAGCTCAGGGCCCGGTGATGGGCTCCCTGCGTGGCGACTCACCTATTCCGCCCTTTCAGGGCTTGGGTTTGAGTAGGGGGTGGCCTCTTGACCCAGGCCGTTAGCCTGGGCTGTGATAGGTCGCCCCTTTGGGGCTCAGTTCCAAAACATTGGGAGCGGGTAGCAAGTAGCGCGGACCTGCGGTTTAGGTCCGCGGCTCTTCCCCCATGACAACGAGAGGCCGCGGATCTACAAAACAGGTCCGCGCTGCCTTGCTGTGAAGCATGTACGAATCGGATTCGGAGCTGTTGCGTAATGCTCGCCGAAAATCTGGCGAGCCGCGAGGGTTCGCGTGCTTTCGCGCAGTGCAGAATATGCTATGCGTCAACGAGAGGCTAAATCACCCTACCCCGTCCGAAGTTCCTTCACTCCGGGGTAATTCTGACTGCCACTAGCGACGCCGCACCGGGAACGTAATTTTCCACGGGGACGGAAATGAGCGCCTCAAAGAAAGGCGGCGTGGTCTTCTTGTCGGGTGAGGCCGCGACAAGGGCCTTATGGAGTTCCGCCAGCCGTTCGACATTGGTCACGTACTCGGCGGCGGCCTCGGTCCCTTGCGTGTAGAGCCCATAGAGAAGAAGCAGGCGCTCCTGCTTGGTATGGTTGGGACCCATCAGAATCAGGGCATAGTCTTGGGTCAGGCGGTTGGTGACGGAGTCAAACTTAGGAGCATACACAGACCGCTCCGCGGGTGCTGGGGCGTTGTTCTTGAAAACCCCCTCGCTGACGGAGAACCCTGGAGGGTTGGCGAACACCCGATTCGTCCAGGCATTCCCCCCACCGAGTATAATGGCGTTGCCACCCTGAATTTCCGCGTAATCTGTAAGCCGGCCGCTTTTCGTCCGCATGGTCATGCCTTCGCCCGCAAAGAGGCGGGAGAGACTGATCAAGCCGAGCGCCTCCCCGATGCCCGTGTAGTCAGTGGTCGTAGGGACAAAGATGAAATTCTTCATCTCACGGAAATGCACGGTATCGTGAAACTCCGGCATCTTGCTCTTGGGGATAGCATAACCATCTCGTAAAGTCTCCGGACTGTCTCCATCCGTACCGAGGCGAAGCAGGGGAGGGGTGGGTACGATCACCAGAGGCTGGCTTCCATGCACCAGAAACGGCCTCCAGAACCATTCCTCGCTTTCCGGCGGAGCGGCCGCGAAAGCCTGTGACTGAGGAGGCTGACGCGAGAGAAATCGCTCGCGGATGAACAAAAAGCCCATCGTGGCACACGCCAAGCCCAGGAACATCATAATGGCATAATGCCGGGGGGATGACTGCGGTTTGACGTCCGTTGCCGGGGATCCTGCTTGCACGGCAGGAGTTGCCCGCACCTCGGCGTCAAACTTGGCTCTCTTGAAGACAGGAGCGTAATTCCCAGGGTTGAGTTCGATCCGGACCAGACTGTTCTTGCCTTCTTCTTGGTAGTAAGTCTTGAGGATGCGGCGAATTTCGTGCGCTTGTACGCGCACGATGGGGTCTTGTTGCGGGTTGAAGTCCTGTCCTCGGTCGTAAACTTCGACGCCGATCAGGTATTCATTAAGCTTACTTTCCTCGCCAAGAAAAACCCTGCCACTCGTAAACTCAAGGAAACGCCTCCGCTTCGGGGCCTTAGAGAAGTATTTGCTCTCCAGAATCCGTTTCAGCTCACTTTGCTTTTCGTAAAGGGTCAGTGAATCGGGTTCAGTAGGGTTGTGTGATACCATCGCACATGCTCGCGAGCGGCGGATAGGACCATCGAAGCCGCACGATCTACAGGTCCGGGATTATATACGTGCGTCTCACCGCAGTCAACCGCCAACCCGCGGCGACGCTGCCACGCAGATAACCGTAAATTGCAGCGTTAATGACATACTGTCGGGCTTGGCGCGTAGCGCCGCGCCTGTGCCGTGCTACCCCACAACGATATCTTTCTTAAGCAGTTACGGGAACCGTATTCTCCCGCCAGAGAATGGGCGACGAAGAGGTAGAAAACTCACCCACCACCCTGCGATGCCAAGCTTCAAACAACCCCTGTATTTGTAATTGATTATATCCTCGAACCGCGGCTGGCTGGGCAAGTAACGGCGCTGGTAACCGCAATAGCCTTGCACTTATGCCCAGGACGCATTCTAATGTCGCCCATCAGGAAGTGAAAGAATTCGAAAGCAGGATAGAATTAATAGGAAATTCCGAAACTCGCGTCGGAAAGTTGGCACACGAAGTGCTCCTACGGCTCTCGTTTGTGCGCACCCTTGCACTGTGCGCATCTGATCCTTCTGCGTACCCTACAAGGTACGCACTTCCTTCTCCAGGCGTCGGTTGGGAAAGCTGAAAATACGGAGGTACTTCTATGAACAAGCGGCTACGGGTTATTGCCCTATGCCTGGCAAGCATGACCCTGCCCAAGTGGATCTGCGCCCAGGGCCAGTTGGGCGCTGTGACCGGATCGGTTTATGATTCTTCCGGCGCAGTCATACCGGAAGCGGCCATTACCATTACCAACACCGATACCGGAGTTAACTGGGTGGCGAAGGGGTCCAGCGCGGGTTACTACCGCGTTCCTGTCCCCCCTGGAAACTACCAAGTGGAAGCTCGCGAAGCAGGCTTCAAGGCCTCGGTGGCCAAGAACGTTGTGGTGGCAGTGGCGCAGACCGTGACCGTTGACCTCACGTTGCAAGTGGGCGCCGAGACCCAATCGGTGACTGTGACCACGGAGGCGCCACTGCTGACGCCCTCCACGGCCGCAGTAACGACGTCCATCACCCCGCAAGAGTTTCAAACCCTTCCCGTTATTATCAGCGATGGCGGAAGGCAGGCCGACACCTTTATCTGGGAGAGTTTACCAGGGGCAACCCCTGACTGGAGCGGCGGTGTCTCCATCAACGGCGGTCAGGACGAAAGCCACAACTATCTGATTGACGGCGTATCCCTGGGCCGATACGACAACAATGACGGCCTGGATGAGTTCCAGCCCGGAACGGAATCTATAGGCGAGTTTACAGTGCAGATGTCCAACTACTCGGCGGAATACGGAGACACGGGTGGTGGCATCGTCAACTTCTCCCTTAAATCCGGCACCAATCAATTCCACGGCTCCGGCTTTGATCTGGTCTTCAACCCCGTGTTCAATGCCAACGGTTGGACGAATAACGCGTTGGGCGAGCAGAAGAGCACCCAGAGGGAAAACAATTTCGGCGCCTCCCTGGGCGGTCCCATCCGCAAAAACAAGACTTTCTTCTTCTTCAATTATGAAGGCGACCGCAAGCGGCAATTCTCTTTTGGCGGCCTCACCACGGTGCCCACCGAGGGCATGCTCAAAGGAGATTTCAGCAGCTTCACGGGTTCCTCACCGACGGTAGTTGGGCAGGATGCCTTAGGGCGGAATGTCAACCAGTGGGCCATATATGACCCCACCACCACCCGGGACGTCCCCGCCGGCGCCGTCGATCCGGTAACGGGATTGACCAATAGCAGCGGTGCGGACGCGATCATCCGCGATCCCTACCCGAACAACATCATCCCCGGAAGCCAATTTAGTACTGCGACCTCGACGCTGTTGCAGTACTTCCCCACACCGCAGTACGCTACCAACTTTTTGAACATGCCCGAATACGGCGGCACCTGTTGCCCAGTTCTCCGGCGCGATGCCTATACCATCAAGATCGATGAGAATATCAACACCAAGCAGAAGCTTTCCGTGTCTCTCACCTCGGCACTCCGCAACCGGTGGATGCGCAATTACGCGGCCGACACTTGGGCCCCCTGGCCTGCCCAGCCCCTTGCCACCTCCAAGGAGCAGCATACGGGCGGACCGCAATTGCGTATTCTGCATACCTGGACGATTAACGACCACTCGATGAACGAGTTGTCACTGGGTTACAACCGATTTAGCGACAGCAACGGAATTACCCCCGATGCCAAATATACGCCGGCCATGGGTATTCCGGGAATTCCCGATACTTGCTTCCCCACCATGAACTTCAGCGAATCGGACCAGATCAAGTTCCTCAATCATATAGGCGTGGGGTGTGCGCAACGCAATCCCGTGGAAAGCTACATTTATCAGGACACCTTCAGCACCACGCACGCCAAGCATAGCTTCAAGTTCGGGGGACAATACCTTCACTATCGTTCCAATGACTGGGGGCCGGGCCCCCTTTCGGGCAATTTCAATTTCAGCAACATTGAAACCGCACTTCCCGGTTTTCAGAATTCCACCGGGCATCCCTTTGCCAGTTGGCTTCTAGGCGCTGCCGACGCCGGCTCGGATCAAGTCTTCAACAACGAGCCGGGCTATCGTGCCGGTGTGTTCGCCTTCTTTGGCCAGGACGACTGGCGCACTACCTCGAAGCTCACTCTGAGCCTCGGCCTGCGCTGGGAAATTCCGGTGCCCAAGTCGGAAGCTCATAACCAGATGTCCCAATTCGACCCCACGGCTACGGATACCCTGCCGAGCGGCGCTACCATTCCCGGCGCCATCGTGTGGCTGGTCAGTTGCTCCGCCTGTGTGCACGGGAGCTCCTTCCAGAAGTATTACTTTAAGAATCTGGCGCCGCGATTCGGCTTGGCCTACGCCATTACCCCGAACCTGGTCTTCCGTGGCGGGTACGGAATCACCTATCAGCCTCCCATCCAGAATGGTTGGGGACCTTTGCAATTCATGGGTTACCAGCAGAACATCACTCGCTTCCGTGCGGCGGGCCAACTGGCCAAATTCAATCCGCTACTCTATCTCTCCGATTTCAAAGGCGGACCCGCGCCGGGCCCGTTGGGCTTGCCGACCTTCACCGGGACGTTGCCGAATCAGGATCCCACCAGCATGAACGGGTACAATCCTGACTTCTATCCCCCCTCCCTGGCCATGCCCTTGATCCAGAACTTCAGCGCCGGTTTCCAGTACAAGCTCCCGCATGAAGCCGTCCTGGAAGCGAACTACGTCGGCTCGACGGGCGAGCGCCTCTTCAACAAAAGTTTCGGTAATCAGTTCGATCAGGCGCCCGGTAAGTACATGGGCTTGGGCGATCTTCTGGGCGAAGACATGCAAGGGGATTTGAGCAACCCCACCACTGCGGCCACCCTGGCGGGGTACGGCATCACGCACTTGCCCTATCCTACCTTTGAAAGCGATAACAATGCAATTTACAGCACGAATTTGTCCGCGGGTCTGACCCCCTTCCCGCAATACAGCCAGTTGATCAATGACCAGGCGGCCATGGGCCAATCCAACTATAACGCTCTCCAGCTCCAGGTGCGCAAAAACTCGACCCACGGCTTGACCTTCATCGCCGCCTACACGCTCTCCAAGTCGCTCTCCAACAGCGACTCGGCGATGTACAATCCGACCTATATCCAGGATTTCTACAACCGCAAACTGGAGAAATCCATTACCTATTTCGACTATCCGCAGGTGGTGAAGTTGACGTGGATTTACTCGTTGCCTTTTGGGCACAACCAGAAGTTTTTGAACTCCGGGAGGCTGGCTGACCGGCTCGCGGGCGGCTGGCAGTTTACGGCCATTCAACGGTATGGCTCCGGCGATCCACTGGATATCGGCTCGTCCGATGCCTATTCCTACCTCACTCCGACGGTTCGGGCGGACACCGTTCCGGGTGTAGCCCCGAAAGTTACACCGGGCCCCTTGAATCCAAATGGGACACCCTACCTGAATAACGCCGCGTTTGCCGATCCACCTCTCTCTCCCGACGGCGCTGCGTTGCGGCCCGGAACCTCTGGGCGCTACCTGCCCAATGTTCGAGGCCCGGGCCACGAAGAGGAAGACTTCGGCCTCATCAAGAACACCCATATCAGCGAACGGGTAACCTTCCAGCTTCGCGCCGATTTCTCAAATGTCTTCAACCGCACGGGGCGCGGAGATCCCGATACTGGGTACAACGACGGCACCTTTGGTGAGATATTCGGCCCCATGGATGGTCCGCGCGTTATCCAATTGGGTGGGCATATTAACTTCTGAACCCTGATTGTTGCAATTGCTCGAAACGGCCCGCCCTGCGGCGGGCCGTTTTTTGAGTAAGCCCCAAAGGGGCGCATTCTCACTGTACACGATCAGTCGTCCCTGCTTCCGCCGGCGGCCGGTTGGGCAACTCCCTCTCCACCCCCATCGCCTGCTGCCCCTGCTCGCTGCCCTCACGCATGCGCTCGCCTCCGCCGCGAAGCTGCCTCCGCCGTCCGCGGAGTACGCTTCAGCACCAGCGTGTGCCAGTCCTCCACCACCCATTCGATCACCTCGCCCTTCTCGATCTCCAAGGCTTGCGCCAAGGGCGCCGGGCAGATCAGATACCACTGGCGGTTCTTACCGCCCCGCTGAATCACCTGCACGGTGGACTCGTAAGCCATCTTCGACCTCCTTCCCCCCCCATGAAGGAGGGAGTATATCATAGCTATATAGCTAGTCATAGACTTTTTCGATTTTTCCCCAGCTTCTCTTGCCCGTGTGAGATCATGACCACGATGGCCATGCCACAACGAATAGCCCGGGTAGCCTGACTCATCGGGAACCCGCCCGCGTAAGGTTGTGGCCAAGATGGCCATACCGCAATATGCTACTGCCATGTCCAAGGAAACCTCCTACGCATGAATGAATCCCCCGGCCCTATCTCTCAATCCAAACCCCGCAAAGGCCCGAAGACCGGCCACATTCTTGCCGGA
The DNA here is from genome assembly GCA_052139985.1 of Terriglobia bacterium. Classification (GTDB taxonomy): domain Bacteria; phylum Acidobacteriota; class Terriglobia; order UBA7540; family UBA7540; genus Bog-366. Next base: position 13,154 of record JBKQVI010000235.1, on the reverse strand, counting down.
TTAGTTCTCGGCGCGTCCGCCGGAGTCGCGGCGAATCTGGCGTGGGGGAAAACCGCGGCCCTGGCCAACATCGTTCGGTACGGCACTGAGCCAATCGGGCAAATGTGGTTGCGCGCCCTAATCATGGTGGTGATCCCGCTGGTCTTCTCGCGTTTGAGCCTGGGCGTCGCGGGCCTGGGCGACCTGCGCAAGCTGGGCCGCGTCGGGCTGAAAACGATGCTCTTCTTTATCATGGTCACCACCCTTGCTGCCGTGTTGGGGCTGAGCCTGGTAAATCTGGTGCGGCCCGGCGTTGGACTCTCGCCGGAAGCCCGCGAACGGTTGCTGGCGACTTATCAAAAAGACGCAAATCCATCCAAGGAAGCCATCCAGCGCGGCCAATTCGGAATCCAGACGCTGGTCAATGTGGTGCCGCGAAATCCTCTGGGGGCCGCTGCCCAGGGTGACATGTTGGGTGTGATTTTCTTCTCCCTCGCCTTTGGGGTGGCGCTCGCACTCCTGCCGCCAGACCGAACGAAGGCATTGGTGGAAGCCCTGCGAGGGCTGGGCGACGTCATGATTGTCATCATCGATTTGGTGATGAAACTGGCTCCCTACGGAGTCTTCGCTCTGCTCTTCACGGTAGCCGCGAGGTTCGGGCTGGATTTACTCGAGCGCCTCGGCTGGTACATCCTGACGGTCGTCGCGGGGTTGGCTATTTTCGAGTTCGGCGTTTATCCCGTCCTGATCAAGGTATTCACGGGCTGGTCGCCATGGAATTTCTTCCGCCGCGCCTGGACGGCGATTTTGACGGCCTTCTCCACCAGTTCCTCCAATGCCACGCTGCCCACAACCCTGGAAGTTTGTGAAGACTCGCTGGGCTTGCCGCGGGAAGTCTGCGGCTTCGTTGTGCCCCTGGGCGCGACCATGTGCATGAACGGCACGGCGCTGTTTGAAGGCGTCACCGTGCTCTTCATCGCCCAGGTGTTCGGAATCAATCTGTCGCTCTCATCGCAGATCGTGGTGATGGTCACAGCGATTCTAATGGCCATGGGAGCGGCGGGCGTACCCAGCGGCGCCATTCAAGTCCTCATCCTGGTATTGGAAGCCGTGGGGGTGCCAGGGGAGGGAATCGCCATGGTGGTAGGTGTTGACCGCGTGCTCGACATGTGCCGCACGGTAGTCAACGTCACCGGAGACATGGTGGCCGCCACGTTTGTGGCGCGCTCGGAAGGGAAGCAGACGCGGGCCGCGTAGTCTCTTTGCGATCCGGCTTTGAGATGGCTTTGACCGTTCACCTCCGCCTTTAATGGTACTGGACAGCGGCCGCCAACCTTGGCAGAATGATGGCTGTGTCCAATTCGGGGCGTGGCGCAGCCTGGTAGCGCGCTTGCCTTGGGCGCAAGAGGTCCCCGGTTCGAATCCGGGCGCCCCGACCAACACCCCGCCGCTGGCCCCTACAGTTTCGTTGCGGCTCCGCCGCCCTGCGATATCGGCTCATGTTACCCGGCCCGAGGGTCGAGTGCTTCGATTAAGGCGGCGCGCCGTCGCCGCATACAGCTCTCAGTGTGTACAGTGCATAATAGGTCAATGGAAATTCCCTTCGACGAATATTCCGCCCGGGTCCAGAAGCATCTCGATAGCATCTACGAAATTCGCGTCATCACTCGAGATATCCCCGACCCATTAATCGGCGATCTGGACGGATCGGAAATTCATATTGATTTCGCCGTCACTCCCGAGCAGCGCCTGTTCCTGTTGGGGCATCTATTTGGGCACACCGTCCAATGGAACGTGGACCCTGCCTTGTTTGAAATTGGCCGGCGGTATCAACCCCCCGTGAAGGAAGACCTGCTCCCTGCCATCATCGCTTACGAACGGGAAGCGGCTTGTTACGGACTCGCTCTGTTCCACGAGGCCGGCATCACGGACATTGACTCATGGTTTTGCGATTACACTGCCTGCGACCAGGCATACTTGCTGCACTTCTATCGTACGGGAGAGAAGCGTGAATTCAGTACCTTTTGGCGGGACAATGCGCCTCGGATCGACGTCAAGGCCATTCCCTCGTTCACCCCAACAAAGAGATCACTCCGTATCGATGGGATTGTGATTTGAGGTTAGTGTTGGCAGGTGCCTGTTCTGCCGACGCTAAAAATGGGTCCACGGTAGGAGCGATTTCCGGCGTTATTCCCGGACGAGCGCAGTAAGTTCTTTGGCACGGCGGATTACTTCGCTTCGATCCATATCGCGGTATTTCGGGGGCAGGAGCTTCTTGCTCGTGCATTCCAAAACAGCTACGAGGTTTTGCAGTTCGATCTCCGTGGGGTAGGAAGGTGGGATGAAGTCTTCGAGGGCTGACTTAAGGTCGTCCACGTCCACTGACGCCTCATTTTCGAGTGCACTTTTCATGCGTGCGCGAGTCAGCACCGCCTCGATATCGGCGCCGGAGAGCCGCGCGCCTTGCTCCAGAAAAAGCTTGTCGGCCTCGGGCGAACTCAACTGGGTTCCCGTTTTCCGTTGCATGGCGCGCAGCATCGCCAGCCGTTCCTCTTCCGTCTCCGGATAGAAGAGAGCGATGTGTTCCTCGGCGCGGCCTTGGCGCTTCAGGTCTACGGGAAGCAGGTCCGGCCGGCAGGTCAGCAGAAACCAGATCACCTTGCCGCGAAGCTCGGTATTCCCCATGAATTGGGCAATCTGCGCAAAGACGCGGCTGGAAACTCCGCTGTCGCCCGAACTGGCACGATTGCCGAGTTGAGCGTCGGCTTCATCCACGATGACCGCAATGGGACTCATCACTTTCAGGAGATTCAGCACGCGCTCCAGATTGCCTTCCGTGACGCCTTGCCACATGCTACGGAAGTTTTTGAGCATCACGGCCGGGATGCCCACCTCGCCGGCAAAGCAGGTCGTCAGGAATGTCTTGCCCGTGCCCACCGGCCCGCAGATGACGTACCCCATGGGCAACACGTCGGTCTTGCCCGCATGTATAGCGGCAGCAGCGTCCTGGAGTTTTTGTTTAGCCTGGTTACTGCCGGCGACCATGGATAAGTCGAATCGGCTCTCGACGAACTCCAGCAGACCCCCGGATTCTGCCTCGATCAATTCCTTCTTCCGGCGCGCCAGGAACTTCTGGGTTAAAGCCTGGCGGTTTTGGACGGCCTGAGATGTCAGGGTCTGGAGTTGCACACGTTTCAGGCCCGCGCCCAGCTTCGCCAGAGTTGTAGGCGTAACGTCGGAACCCTCGGGCAGAGGTGTATTCGCCAATTGCTGCTGGACAAACTCCACCCGCTCCGCTTCTTCCGGCATGGGGATGGCGAGGGCGGCTACACCGGGATGCTGCACGATGCCAGGATTGAGTTCAATCTGGTTCTCGGCGATCAAGCAGATGGTCACGTCGGCTCGCTGGAAAACCGGGCTGTTGGCCCAGCGCTTGAGGATCACGAGCGAATTACGGTCCTCGCCTGACATGCTGGAGACATCCCCCGCAGGAGCGATGGTCTCGGCGAAGTCGATGGCGAGCGCGATCCTCTTGCCGTCGGCGATGCGCAGGCGAATGTAGTTATCGAGAAGGTTCAGCACCCCATCGGGATTGCGCGGCAAGGCGGCGGCGTAGTTGGTGCCGTGAAAGCCGTCGTAGCCCGTCATGGCGCGGCTGAAGTCGGCTTGCATCGCGGCATTGGCAAACGTCAGCCCACCACCGCGGTCATAGGTCATGATGAGGTCTCGCTGCCCGAACAGTGCCTCATTCAGAAAGCGCGTGAGGGGAAGAAACTCCGTCGCGCCGTTGCGCCGTAGCGGCACCAGATCGCGAACGTTGCCGTAGAGAACAAACAGGGCGATGGTGCGCGAATAATACTTTTCGGAAAGCTGCCGCGCCCAGGCAGGCAGCGAGTCCAGTTGCGTGTTGACGATAGGGGCGGTACTCATGCTTCAGTTCCTCAGGCGCGGACGGGTGGCGGAGGGCGCGCCGGCGTCAGTCGAATCGGTTGGCAAGGGCGACAGCGTCTCGCCCATCTCGGGCGTGGCCATCTCGAAGACGGCCTCGACTTCCCGAACCGTTTCTTCGGTCTGCTCGACGTCGTGCACCAGGTTATCCAGTTGGTCGCTGACTTGTTGCGGATCGCGCATGGTGACCGACTGGTCGCGGATCAGTTCCAGCACGTCTTCGATCGCCGCGCACTGCGCTTCTACCACTTTCTGGTTCTCGCCCACCTTGCCGAATTTCTCCAACCGCTTGGTTAGAATCTCGATGCGCCGGCGATTGATCTCCTGAACCTTGGGTGGATCCGACTCGATGGAGTGCTGCAATTTCTCCAGGTCGCGCTTGATCACATTCGGATCGGTGGTGCGCAGGTACTCGCTGTGCTGAAACGCCGCGAAGAGCAAACGCAGGTAGGCCTGGAGCAGGCCGTCGAGCCGCTGCTGCATCTCTTCCAGGAACATCTGGGACGTGGACGATAACCGGCTGTAGTTGGCACGAATGGCCGCGCACATCGAGGTTAGACCGGCATAGCTTTTGCGCATGTCCGGGGGCAACTCATTGAACATGGCGCTTAGCTTCACTTCGCGACGGCGTTTTTCATCGGCATACTTCCAAGAGCGCACCAATCGCCGAAAAGCGCTGCTTTGGGGAACCAGGCTCAAGTAGATCATTTCCAGCCCCGCGGCCAATACCAATGCCATGCCGCTGCCTGAAACCAGGGCGAACAGTGCGGCCCCTCCCAGGCCGATCCAGTTGTATTGCCACTTGAGGGCTTCTTTGACGAAGTTGATCTGATCGAGACCGAGTTCCTCGGCGCCGCGCTTCACGGCGCTGCGCAACATGGAGGCTGGTTTTTCGGAGCCACTCTTGAGGGGGAAATTGTCCTCAGGCATCAAACACCCACTCGCACCTGGCCGCGTCCGGGAGCGCGCCGCAAGCAGGCCAGAACATAGTCCTGGAGCTCATGGAATTCCTGCTTCTGCTTGACGGCAGGATCGCGCGGGCGGCCGAACGGGACCGGAACATCCTCCACTATAGTACCCGGTCGGGCGCTGAGAATAAAGATGCGGTCGGCGAGGTAGATGGCCTCCTCCACGTCGTGGGTGACGAATAGTACGGTGCAGGCGGTCTCGTCCCAGATATGCAGAAGCAACTGCTGCATGTCAGTGCGGGTCTGGGCGTCCAGCGCACCGAAGGGTTCGTCCATCAGGATTACTTCCGGCCGGACAGCCAGCGTGCGGGCAATGGCCACGCGCTGCTGCATTCCGCCGGAGAGAGTGTCCGGATAGACCTTCTCGAACCCGGAGAGGCCGACGGCCTCCACCAGACGCGCGACGGTCTTGGCCCGCTCCTCAGCCGGAACGCCATTGATCTTCATGCCATAGGCGATGTTGTCCGCCACGGTCAGCCAGGGGAATGACGTGTATTTTTGGAAGACCATGCCGCGGTCGCGCCCCGGCCTTTCTACGTGCTTCCCGTTCACGATGATCTCGCCACTGTCGGGACGGTCCAAACCCGCGATCATTCTCAAAAGGGTCGATTTTCCGCAACCCGAAGGGCCCAGCAAGACGCGGAATTCGCCGATGTCTCGACCTTCAGGCGAAAAAGCATCTTCGATTTCCAGGCTCACGTCCTGTACGGCCTGGATTCTCTCGCCACTCGGGCTGGCGAAGCTACGGTTGACGCCGTGCAGGCTGACTTTGATCTTATTGGGCATGGGCCTTGGCTTTCACGTGGACACTCGCCCCCACCGCGGCGGCGGGCGCGCTGGCCGGGTGCGCGACTTGGCGCCACGGGAACAGGCGGCGCTCCAGAAACGTCAACAGCATTCGGAATAGGAAAGCAGCAAAGCCGATGGCGATGATGCCCGCGTAGACCCTCTCAAAATCGAGGACCTTGCGGGCTGCCTCCACCATGTATCCTACGCCTCTGCGGGCGTTCACCATCTCAGCCAAAATGACGTACGTCCAGCCGATGTCATAGAGAATCCGGAAGGAACTAAAGATGCCCGGAAAAGAGGCCCGAAACATCAGCCATAAAACCTGGGGCCGATTCGCTCCCAGCGTGTATGCCGTCTCGAGCAGGCTGTTATCAACCTTGTCAACCTCTTCTACGACCACAGCGAGCAAGTAGAAGAACATGCCGAACCATAGGAAAGCCACTTTCATGGTTTCTTCCATGCCGAACAAGGCGATGAAAGCCGGCAGGAAGGCTGTAATCGGCATGGCGCGCATCGGCGCCGCGACGGGGTTGATGAGATCGTGGAGCCACCGGAAGCTCGCCATCAGAAGCCCCAGTGGAATGGCGATGCACGCGCACCAGAAGAAGGCCTGAGCAATCCGCCACCAGCTTTGCACGACGTTGCCGAGCAGATTGTATTCCCGCCAAAGGCGGCCGAAAGCGCTGATGACTCCCATGGGGCGGGGAAGCGTGAAGGGCGGCAGGATATCCCAATGGGTCAGAACAAACCAGGCGGCAATGATGACGCCCCAGCTTAGGAAAGAAAGCGCCAGCCGCGTGCGCGGGGACACTTCCTTGCGGATTTCGAATAGATTTGCCATTAGCGCTTCGCCCGGCGCGGTTATTCATGAAAACGATGAATGCGCGCTTTAGAACGGTTCACACAGAGTTCACGGAGTGTTATATCTTTGGCATTACCGAACCACGCGATCACAGAGGGCACGGAGAACATCTCGGAACCTCTCCGTGGTCTCTGTGCCTTATCTCTGTGACCTCTGTGTGAAATTCTTCCGTTCCCTCAATTGCTCCAAGAACTTTGTAAATAGTCCGGGTTAGGCCCCCGGATTGGGATAAACCTTGATGTCCGTGCGGCGATTCTTCTCGCGGCCGTCGGCGGTATCGTTGGTATCTATCGGTCGATCCGGGCCGTTCCCCACCGTCCTCATGCGGGACGCGGGATAGCCGTACTTCTGCATCAAGTACTCTTTTACTGCGTCGGCGCGCTGCTTTGAAAGCTGCATGTTGAGAGGCCGCGAACCGGTGGAGTCGGTGTTGCCTTCGATGTCTACCACGGTATTTTCGTAAGCTCGCATAAAGCTGGCGATTTCATCCACCACCGCTCGCGAGTCCAAGCTCATGTTGGCCGAGTTGGAGTCGAAGTATATGGAGCGATGTTGCGTGGCGATGGGTGTAGCTCCCTTCGCAGGGGCCTTGTACTCGATGGGGGCCTCGGTGGAAGTGGTGGAGAATTTGCCGCTCAGGGCCGCAATATAACGCCGGTCTACCGTCGCCTCGGGGTCCGCCATATGTCGAATCAGCCGTTCCTGGCGATACATCTCCTGCGCCATCTTGAAAATGTTGGCGTAGTCGGATTCTGACCCTGGGGTCCCGAAGAAAGATACGTTATCGGCGTAATCGGCCAGCTTCACGCCACCCAGCATTGTCTTAGCAAGGTCAGTGGGGATGTTGAAGTCCGTGACGGTCCCGATCAGCGTATAAGCGCGCGAGGGTTGCTCGTTGATGAACGCCACACCTTGCAGCCAGCCGTCGGCGAACTTGATCACCGTTTGGGGATTGGCAGCCGCGAACCGATCGCTCACGACCAGAATATCGGCGATCAAACGGTTGGCTACACGCGTGTCATAGATCTTCTTGGCACCCGGGCGCTTCGCCACGGCGTCACTCATGTCGGGATCCCAGGCGACGGCGGCATCCACCTTCTGTTGCGCAAAGAGTGTAGCAGGCTCGATGCCATCCTTGGTGTGGACGGCTTTGGCGAAGATCTCATTGCGCTGCTCGGTTCCCAGGCCGGAGCTCGCCAGTCCATTCCAGAGCAGGAAATGCGAGGGGGTGTAGGGAGCGAAAGCCACCGTCTTGCCCGCCAAGTCCTCGATGCTGTTGATACCCTGGCGGCCGATCAGGCCGTCGGCGCCTCGCGACCAATCCACCATGTAGAAGGCGTGGGAACCAAATCCCTTTTCCTGAAACTGGGCGTAGTCCTTGGCCCACACGTCGTCAGTGGTCAGCATCACATCGACGTTGTTGGTGGCGAGCGCCGTTGCGCCTTCCGTCCAATCGTCAATAATTTTGAAGGTGACCTTAAGGCCCAACTTGTCGTAGATGGATCCCGCGGCAGTGTCCAGCCCGCCATTGGCCACCAAGCCGGCGGCGCATCCGACCCAGATGTTCACGCGGACGCGCACCTGGTTTGTCGCCGATGTCTCCTCTGCGGGAGGTGGCAAGGGCTTCGAGGTGTCCACCACTCCGCCCGCCGACCCTCCGGAACGAGGCCCTAGTAACTTATGCAAGTCGAGTAACCCATACCTGTTCAAGCTGTAGCCGACCAGCCCTAGGCCGATTAAGAAGATAAGAATCCAACCGCCCTTCTCGATTTTGACCGCCATGAATTGCCTCCGGGTCGTTCCACATCAATACCGATGTCCGCTCGAGACTGCGATTCGCTGGTAGTGGGCCAAACTGATGTAGCGGGGGCTTTACGGCGCCATTTGGCGAGGTAAACTTGCCGCTACATCAAATTGGCCCTCCACGGATGCACTCCTCCCTATTTGGCAATGGAGGTTACAAGCTTTCTGTTCACGCTATCCTCAGGGTTCGACGGAGCGCCTTTAAGGACGCCTTCTTCGCGATACATCTCCTGAGCTGTTTTGAAAATGCGAGCATAGTCGGAAGCCGCGCCAGGTGGGCCGAAGAACGCTTTATGATCATTTACGTCTGCAAGCATCACCCCGCCGAGCATCGTCTTGGCCAAGTCGGTGGGAATATTAAAGTCCTTGATGTTGCCAATCGCAGTGTAAGCGCTCGCCGGCTGCTCACTAATGAACTTGACGCCTTCCAGCCAGCCTTCCGCAAATTTGCTCAGTGTCTGCGGATTGCGAGCGGCGAACCTGTCGCTTACCACCAGAATGTCGGCGATCAGATTCTTGGCTATACGGGTGTCGTAGATCTTGCGGGAGCCGGGCCGTTTCGCCACCGCGTCACTCATGTCGGGATCCCAGGCGACGGCGGCATCCACCTTCTGTTGCGCAAAGAGTGTAGCAGGCTCGATGCCATCCTTGGTGTGGATTCCCTGGGAAAATATATCGCTGCGCTGTTGCGCGGTGAGGCCTGATTCCTTGAGCCCTGTGTACAGCAGGAAGTGCGACGGCGTGTAAGGCGCGAAGGCCACTTTCTGGCCGACCAGGTCCTTCAACCCGTTGATGCCCTGAGCGGCGATAATGCCGTCGGCACCGCGCGACCAATCCACTAAGAGGAAGGCGTGCGCGCCAAAACCTCGAGCCTTGAACTGCGCGTAGTCCTTCGCCCAGACGTCCGCAGTAGTCAGCATCACATCGACGTTGTCCGTGGCCAGGGCCGCCGCTCCGTCCGTCCAATCGTCGATAATCTTGAACGAGACCTTGAGGCCCTTCTTGGCGTAAATAGATCCCGGCACCGTGTCGAGATTGCCATTCGCCACCAGGCCGCCCACACAACCCACCCAGATGTTGACGCGGACACGCACGACGTTCGTCTCCGCAGCGCGTGCATCTGGTGACGTCAAAGCGAACAGCCCCAGCGCGAATCCGAAAACGAGAATCCCCGTGAGCTTCCTTGGCATTGTTGACACCTCTCACCCCTCTAATTTCCCGTCGCCTTCCCGGAAGGGGAACAATTTCATTAGCGGTAAGTGAAACCTACGGACAAGGACTTCAGGCGGTCTTCTGCGCTTCTTTCCCGCCGATGGTTTTTTCCGCGGTCGCGGTGGAGGGCTCAGGCGCGACGAGTCCCATCTCAACCTTGAACTGCTTTACCAGTTCATCGGCACGCATCTTTTGGGCATCCTCCTCGATCTTGATCTTCTGCTGGTCTACGTTCCCCAGCGCCATATCCATGCGGGCTTCGTTGACGGCGGTTTCCTCTTCAATCTTGCGAACCATTTCATCATGGGTCTGGCTGATGCCCGCCACGTCGAATTGCTCCATCGTGTCAGCGACCTTCTTCTGCCATTGGGCGCGGTGATAGTCCCGGATGGCATTGAGAGCCTCCTGGGTCTTGCGTTCCTTCTCTCTCATGAAGGCCTGCTTGACCATCATCGCCTTCTCGAAAGCGGTGCGAGCGGTGGCCAATTGACCCTGGTTACGTGCCAGGGCGCCGCGGACCTGTTCGAGCTGCATCGCGAAGCTTCCGGCCAAGTCGTCGCGATTGCCCTGGATTGCCGCCTTGACCTTGGCGCTCAAATCATTCACATCGTTCTTATATCTGGCTTCCTCTTTCTCGAGTAGCGTCACATTGGCTTTGACCATGGCGATGCTGTCGTTCATCCGCGGAACCTGATCGTTCATATCGCGCAGGTTCTGCTCCAGGATGATCTCCGGGTTCTCGGCGGCGGATATGAAGAATCCGACGAACGAACGCATCATGCGGGACAGACGTTGCCACATAAAGACTCCTCTCTCGCTACTTTCCTTGCGGCTTGGGCGGAGCAGGCGGTTCCACTGGGCGCCCGCTGGTGCTAATAGGATTTTCGGTTACGAAGTATGACACCGCGTCGTAAATCTTCTGCTCTTCCTGTTGCTTCTTCAGCCGCCATCCGTAGAAGCGCTCTTTCTCTTTGGCGACTTCGTCATTGTTCTTCTGGATCTTCGCCTGGTGCTCGGCGGCGATCCGATCGATCTCGGCCTGGATTTGGCTATTCTCCTCGACCTTGCGGCTTTCGAGTTCGTGCAGCGCCTTTTCCTGCACGTGCTCGTAGGTGTCAAGAGCGCGGTCGCGGCGCACCGCATCCTCGATGACTTCCTGGATTTTTACGCCCGCAGCCTCCAAGGCCAGCAGCACGGAACTGCGCTTCACCGTCGGCGCGAGACTGCGGATGTATTCGCTCTGAAGCATGTCGGCCACTTTCAGAATCGTGTATCCGTGGCTGACATCGGCAATTTCCGCGGCGTGGTAGATCTCGTCAAACGAGGTGGGATTGGTCACGGGAGCCGTGAACGTGGGATTAACTGCTGCCGCCGAGGCGATCTCGGCCACCGTTTGAGCTGCGCTACGGGGAGCAGCGGGCATCTTGCTGGATTCGGAGGCGCCCTCTTCTTTAGAGCTCCCTTCAGGTTTGGAACTATCGTCAGCGGGTTGATCAACCGAGATTATGAAATTGTACCATTTCTTTTCCATGGTGGGCTCCGCCGCTCGGGCTGTGCCGTAGAGATATCGCGAATCTCACATGCTCAGGGCTTGTTAATTGGCCATCGTCGTCCTGCAAAGTATGATACTCGCGGCGCAAAGTCAAGCTCACAAGCTCATGGCGCGCGGCTAGCGGACAGTGTGTCTGTTTGCTGTGGAGGGCGCTGATTGTCGGCGTCTCCGCAATGGGGCTCGCGAGATTGCACTGCCATGCGCAATTGATACCAACGTGCAATCAGAGAGATACTCAAATGCGCTTGCGCGAAGTGGGCTTCGCCCACAGTCAGGATTTTCATCTCGAGGCATACGCAATCATGGCAATTAAAGGAATACTGGCAGCTATCACGCCGATTCGAGTTAAGACGGCATTGGCATTCATCTTTCTCATCTCACCGGTTATAACAAAAGCCGGCGACCAGTACGATCTCGCCTGGGATATGCAAGCCGATCACGCTTCCGTCAAAACGCGCTCGGGAGCCCATGAAGTCTGGCACGGCAGCCTGCTTCCCGCGCTCTGGATCCGGAGTGCGGATGGCTCCAAGCAGTTCATCAAAGCGGAAGTTATCTCGAGCACGCAGGACCTTCTAACCCTGCGTTTTTCCGGCCTTGCAACCGGCGAACTGGCCGTTAGGCGCTATCCCGAGGGAATTCGCTTTGAGCGCCTCGCCATCCATTGGAACCAGGCAGCGCCGGAGGTAATTGCACTCTACTTTGGAACCACGTTGCTGACGCCGGAACAACGCGCCATGGTTCCATCTCTCGAGGTCCCCTTCTGGCCGGATTGGGAAGCCGATGGGTTTGGTATTCCCAGTGCGAAGGGTGGGCCTCTGCAAAGCTTCTTTCGGCGTTGGGACTTTGGGAATGCCAACATTCCGCTCGGCAGTTTCGGCCCTTCGATGGGAACACCCTATGCGGCTGCCTACCCGAGGCCGTTATACAGTGCCGCGATGGGTGGACCCAATGGTTGGGTTGCCTTCGGTCCCGGCTCGGTGCCCGACGCCGCTCTTACGCTACGTATCCGTTCCTCCAACGCCGCCCTGGAGTATCTGTATCGCGAGGACCTGTGGGGGGCGCAGAAAGGCGCGGACCGCATCTGGGATGAACCCTTCCGGCTTTTCTGGGCCCACGATGCCTGGGATGCCTATCTCCGATTGTTCCAGTCGTTTCCCGCCACTCCTCCCTCGGCCATCGCTCACCAGGAAAGCCACTGGAACAGTTGGGGAAACTTTATGCGAAACCAGTTCGGGTTGCGCGAACTTGCCGACCAGGTCGCGGAGGATGTCGGCGCGAAGATCCTGGTGCTCGACGATGGATGGGAAACCAACCGCAGCAGTGGTATTCCGAACCTCACCCGGTACCCCAACTTCTCCGACGATTTGGCCTACATTCGGAAGAAAGGACTTGAGTTGGGATTCTGGCAGGCCTGCGGGTGGGTTGATGACCCTGAGGCCAGCGGACTGCTGCCGGAGGACCTGGTGCGGGGCGCCGACGGCGTGCCCCGGCGCGTGAATTGGGCCATGAGCACCCAGGCGGAGCCGCATCATTATGTGCTTGATCCCAGCTCGCCCCGCGCCCGCGAGTTTCTGCGCCAACGCACTCAGCGCATCATGCGTGAACTGAGGCCGCGCCTGCTCAAGCTCGACTTCGGCTATGGATTGCCAAACCCCGACGTGGCCGTCCCACGCGATCCGGCGATGCGCGGCGAGCGCTTCTCCTATACCTTGCTCAAAATTATTGCCGACGCGGCGCGCGAGGTGGACCCCACTGTGACGATCCAGTACTACAGCATTCACCCCCTGATGGCGCCCATCGAGGACCTGATCACGCTGGACGATCTGGGAGATGCGGGAGGCCAGGAAGCTGCGGGCCATGGAGAATGGTCCATCTGGGCCGCTCTGGCCGGCGTACAGGGACGGGCGATCAATGCGTCCAGTGGTTACGACTGTCACGCCGTTTGCGGCCTATCTGGTGGTGGCCAATGTGTTCATTTATCTGAATCTGCGCTACGAGTTTTTCTCGCCGAGCCGTTGATTCACTGTGGAGGCGACCATGA
>JBKQVI010000234.1:0-2759 GCA_052139985.1 Terriglobia bacterium | reverse complement strand
AGTTAACCCAAGCACAGCAAGAGAAGGCTCTCGATAAAGCTGTGCTTGGGTTAACTGTTGGTAGGTCTTCATCGAATCACCTCATACAGGATGGTTTCCTGCTTTCTTGAGTGATGGTATCATAGTTACAGCGCATTGCAAGATAACTTTAGTAACAAAGTTACAAGGAGGCTCTACGTCGTGGACCATTCCCACTCCGCTCTTTCGGTCGAAGAATTTTGCAGCTACGTTACCAAACGTCGCGAGCGTGAATCGCTGGAGGCAATAGGGCAAAGCCTTGGCGTATCACATGCTTCGGTGCTCCATTGGCTCAAAGGGACGCGCGTTCCCGGACGCACGGTTCGGCTGCTCGCGGGAGCGCTTCGCCAGCGCGATCCGGGAACTTGGCCGCTCGGCCCATCGGGTGCCCAGGACGACCGGCCGTAACTTGTCCGGCACGGCCAGTGTGAGCGGCTTCGACGTCCCGCCGCGGCGTTTTCGGGCCAACCGGAAAATAGCTTGACAAACTGATGATGATGATGTACAACTGATGATGATGATGACGTGCGACAAATGCGGGGCCAGTTGGAAGCCGAGGATTGAGAACCCGCTTCGGTGCCCGAGGTGTTGGCTGCCGCTGAAGGAGAGGCGGCATGCGGCGCGCGATGAAGGTACTGGCCGAAAAGTGGGCGGAGCGGATTTATCGAGACCACGGGCTCGTGTGGAGCGGGAACCGAAAGCAGTTGCACCGGAAGTTCAGCGACCTGTTTCGGAGTCTGTATCCCCCATCTGCCTCTCCTGCGAGTCGCCGCTCAGAAGGGTCGGCGGGACGCTCAGATGCCGGAAAATCGGTTGCGCCTTGATCGACCAGCCACAGTAACCAAGGAGGAAAGTCATGGCAACGAAACAGGAAGCCCGCCTCGGCGGGGAAGTTCCGGCAAAGAAGGTCAACCACCACGTAGCGATCGCCCTGAGGCACCTGAACGAGCGGCGGAAGGCTCTGCTCGAAAAACGGGCTCAGATCACCGCGGAGATCGAGGAGCTGGACGCGGCGATCCTGGCGCTGGAGTAGAGCCGTGACCCAGAACCCCTACGACACCATCTGGCGGTTCTTCACGCCAGCCGAGCGCCATATCCTCCTCAAGGCAACCGTCGAGGACATGCTCGAACCATCGGACGCGCTCGCCCCGGCGGTCCCGGTGGCCCTGCGCGCACGGTTCATGGCGCTGGTCATCAAGGGCATGCCGTCGATTCCCCTGCCTGATGAATCCAACCTTGCAACCGATCCAAAGGAGCCGTGATGGGCAAGACTGTTAACAAAGTAATTTTGCTGGGCAACGTCGGCCGCGACCCGGAAATCAAGTCGACCTCCGGGGGCACCCTGGTTGCTAGTTTCTCGATCGCCACCTCCTACAAGGCCAAGGACCGCATTGTGGCCGCGCTCGAAGCTTTGAGTGCCACGCAGAAGCAGTTGGCTGAGGCTATCGCTATCGCACCCCCGGACGCCATCTACGCGAAGGATGAAAAGGGCCGTCGCGTATTAGTCCGGTATATTGGGCCGACGATTGAAGAGTTGCGTGCAGCGCGTGGCAAATAGCTTCGTAGTCAAAATGATTTGAGTAGCCCCCACGCGGGGCACGGGAGGGGAACATGATGCAGGACAAGCTGATTGAAGCACTACAAGAAATAATCGAAGTCGCAAGCGGTAAGTGCCAGGTTGCCGAAGATGACACCAAGGGAATGGCTTGGATCGACAAACGCGCTCGCGCCGCCGTCCGCGCCCACGATGCGGGGACGGATGAGGGTCTGCCAACAGATCGTAGGCCGTGCCCGAATTGTGGCCGATCCGATGGATGGCATTATGCTCTAGGACACCCACCGTTGCCAGTTGGCGACTGCCGCAAGATCGTCTGGATGCGCGACAAGGACGAGATGGAATGGTGGGGCGTGCGAGCTTACAACCATGCCGAGGGATACTGGCAATCGAACAGCCGCGAGGAAAGCTCAACGGTGCTGTTCTGGATGGAAACGCCGCACAGTCCACACTACCCGCCCGCCTCCCACGCCGAGCAAGAGAACGTCGCGCTCCGGGCCAAATTGCAGCAGATTTCCGATTGGTGTGAAGCGTATCCCCTGGACGTATTCACCGAGCCGGACATGGTTGAGGTTCGCAAGCTGCTTGGCGACACGCTGTTGACGCAACTAAGCGCCCACAACTTCCGGCATGTGATCGACGGGATAAAGCAGATCGCGGCCCGGGGGCGGGAGGGGGAGTGATGGCAAGCGAATATCAATGCCGACGCTGCGGCTCAAGCATCATGTTTGAGGACTGCCAGAACTGCGGCGGAGAAGGCGTAACGAGTCATGACTGCGGAGAGGATTGCTGCTGCTGCCTGTATCCAGAGGACAACGTGACCTGCGATATTTGCCACGGCAAAGGCGGTTTTCCGATATGCCTATCATCGCCGGAATGGTGCGAAGCCCATCCGCTGCCGGGGCGTGAAAAAGTGGCGCGATCCACGCCGGAGAGCTTCACTGTTCCTGACAGGAGACGCGCATGAAACCCGAATCGTTCGACGAACAACTGCGCCGCTTTGATCTGATGTGTGAAGGTGATCCGACCTTTGATCTCAGTGACAATGACATCGCCGCATTGTTGGCAGTGAGAACAGAAATGCGGATCATGGCGAGGAGCACTCTGGCATCACAGGAGCGCATCAAGGAACTGGAGGCCAAGCTGGCCGCGCTGGACTGGACGCCGATCACGGAGAGCAATCTGC
>JBKQVI010000233.1:0-6199 GCA_052139985.1 Terriglobia bacterium | reverse complement strand
CGGGCTTGAAGGTCTCCGACCAACAGATGGCCGAACTGCAGCTCAGGAGAGACAAGTTTCATGGTGACTGGAACTATAGTCTATTGCCCAGAAGTTGACACGGTTATTTCCTGACAGCCCCTAAGTGGGACGACTCACAACGTATTTGGAATCCAGGTCGGTGTCGGAATTACCGTGGCTCTTCGCAAGCAGACACCTGCCGACCAGAAGATCGGCGCTACAGAACCAGAAGACAGTTCAATCCCGCGATATCTCCGGGTGCCGGAGGATTGCCGCAAGGACGAGAAATTGGCGTTTCTCAAGGATCATCCGAGCGTGGGCGCTGTGGTTTGGCAACGCCTGTACCCAAGTGAAACGGACGGCTGGGTAATTATCAAGAAAGCTTGGGAAACCGACCTTTTTCTGCCATTAGGCACCAAGGCCGCAAAGGCAGCGGATTCATCAAGTCCTCAGACGGTTTTCAAGGTCTTTTCTGGGGGTGTCAAGACGAACCGCGACGAGGTTACCTATGACTTCGCGAAGGACTCGCTCCGTGATCGGGTTCGCCGGTTCATTGACGACTACAATGGCGAGGTAGATCGTTATGAGCGCTCTGGCAACAAGCAACCCGTCGACGAATTCGTCCGGTACGACAAGATTAAGTGGAGCCGGGATCTCAAACTTGACCTCCAACGGGGCAACTACGCGACATTCGACGAGAAGAAAATTCGGACGGCCCTATATAGGCCCTTCTGTCGGCGGTGGCTCTTCTTCGACAGAATTCTTGACGAGGAAGTGTACGTCAATCCCGGCATCTTTCCTACGCCTGCAACCGAGAAGGAAAACATCATCATCTGGGCGAAGGTGGGCACTGACTGGCCGTTCTTTTGCCTCGCCTCCCGATGCTTGGTCGATGTGCTGCCACAAAGTGGGTCGCAGTGCTTCCCCTTCTATACCTATGACGAAGGCAAGACGAACCATCGGGAGAACATCACCGACTGGGTGTTGGAGCATTTCCGCAACCGTTGCAAGGACAAGAAAATCACCAAGTGGGATATTTTCTATTACGTTTACGGCGTTCTGCACCACCCCGAGTACCGCTCGAAGTATGCCGAGGACCTGAAGCGCGAACTGCCGCGTCTTCCGCCGGTGGATAACTTCTGGGGATTCTCGAAAGCCGGGAAGGAACTGGCCGGGCTGCACATTGATTACGAAAAGCTGGAACCGTGGCCGCTCGAACTTATCGAGACGACTGCCGTAACGCCGGCGTCCCGCCGGCAACCCGATAGCCGTCGGGACGGCGGCGCTACGGCGTCAGCGGCGGGGACATCGCCGCTACAGAGTGCCTCCGTAGCGGCGAGTTTACCTCGCCATGGCGGCGTAAAGCCGCCGCTACGACAGGCCGAGCGCCGCGCGGCCCTACAGAGTGCCGACCCTTCGCTGCGCTCAGGGCAGGCTCTTAAGGTCGGCGCTACGATCCCGCTTTCCTATCGCGTGGAAGACAAGATGCGCCTGGCGAAAGACCACCGCTCCCTCAAGGTAAACGATTCGCTCACGCTGGGCGGCATTCCGCCTGAAACCTTTGAATACCGCCTGGGCAATCGCAGCGCTCTCGAATGGGTGATTGACCAATACCAGGTGACGGAGGACAAGCACAGCGGCATCCGCTCTGACCCCAACCGCCCCGACGACCCCGAATATATCGGCGCCTCGTGGGCCAGGTCATTCGCGTGAGCGTTGAGACCGTCAAGCTTGTAAAATCTCTGCCCGCCCTCTAGCGGCGCAGTAAGCGCGCGCGCCTGCGCCTTGTGTGGAAGTCCGTTGAAAAGAGGCGGCCACCAAAACCCCGCGCGCGAGTGGCCGTTGCGGGCTACCAGGGGTTGCTTGTATCGTAGTCTCGAAATTCGAGGTCGTCTGCTCCATCAAACCTGGCAACCGTGCGATTTGACGCTGTAGATTGCAAGTCGTAACAGCCCGACATCTTGGATGACCAGGTGACTTCGCCAAACCTGCCGAACCGCCCTGGCGGTATCTTGAAATCGGGATTCCAGTGATGTAGGACCAGACAATGTAGACGCTTACCAGGGCAAATACGACTCAGCGTGTCAAACCAATCACAGGCGAGGACGGCCGAGAGTCTTGGGCACCCAGGTTGCCCGTTTTCGTCGGGGAGCATTGCACCGCCGGGCGGCGTTTTCATGTGCTTCGAAGCAAGTTCCTGTCTGAAATCAGTTATTGTGTGGGGAAAGTTGTCCCGCAGCCATTCGTCCCCAATGGGCGCACCATAAAGCGCGTCCTGCACATCGTGCATCTGGACCCAATGATCCCCCAGGAAAACGACGAGGATCATAGGCTTCCCGGTTGGCAAGTATTTGTGATACTTGTCCAGCACCGTGTCCCTGATCTTCTTGGCTCTATCTCCGCGATCTACCGTATAAACAAACTTAATCTGATTACCCAGTCCCTTAACTGGAAACGGTGCGACAGTCCGAGCTGGGTTATGGGTGACGAAAACGTCGACAATAAACTGTTGATTCCCTATCTGCACTGCCATGTCAGGCGTCAGAGGTGTAAAACAGTTTGGTTGAAATTCTGGTTTAAGGTGGAGCCGCCAGAATAGCTCGTGGGCAACCAATTCATATAATGCCGCGTCCACATTCTCCTCACCGTCTGATTTAATTCTTTGGATGAGCTGCTTACCCTTATTCGCGGGAATGCGTGCAAAACACCTTTCGAGAAATTCGCGTATCTCGCGAGGGGCCTGTTCGGGGTCGTCCCGGACCCACTTAGCCCAGTCGCTCAACCCTTCGTTTTTCTTGAGGGCACTGAGGAGCATTAAAATAAACCTACTGCAATTGAACTGTCTGCGTCCAGCGGTTAGCCTCTCGACGCATGAAGGGCGGGCTGGCGCGGACCCCGCTTGAAGGTCTGCGGGTCGTCCCCTTTTACTACAAAAAGCCGCGGACCCCAAAGACGGGGGTCCGCGCTACACTTGCTATGCCAGGGTGGGATGCGGCGGGGCGGTGATACAGGCGCTATGAGCTTTGGAGAAGAAACCGGACGCGGGACATTGGCCCACGCCTCGGGATGCGCAGGGACTTCCGGCGACATATCTCGCCAGATTACGCGGTTGCAGGTGGTCACGCTGATCTGGATGGTGGTTAAGGCGAGTGCGCCCTTGCTCTCTTTTCCGCATGGAGGGCGCGCAGCCCCGTGCTTGTGGCCTTTGGCGCCGACAGTCTGATCGAACTCCTATCGGCACTCGTGGTGCTTCTGCAATTCCCCCTTGCTCTGAGCACTGCTCGGGCCGCAAGGCTCGCGGGCATTCTTCTCTTCATGCTCGCGGCGGTCGGAGCTTGTGCATTTCATACGCACAACGCCGTGATCTTGCGGGAAATTGCGATACCTGAACAGTTCACGACCGGGCACACCGGGGATGGCCGGAAACGCCAATAGTAATCGCAATAAATCGAAGGTGGAGGCTTCGTGAAAAAGCTCATTGTTTATGATTTGGACGGTACGCTGGCGGACAGTAAATCGCCTCTTGATACGGAAATGGCAGCGCTGCTCCATGACCTTCTCGGTGTCATCAAGGTGGCCGTGATTTCCGGAGGCAATTGGCCACAGTTTGAAACACAACTGCTCTCCCATCTTCCCCATGACGAACGCCTGGCGAATCTATCCCTTCTTCCCACCTGTGGAACAAAGTTCTACCAATACTCGGGGGACTGGAAAAAGCTCTATGAAGAAGACTTTACCGAGGATCAACGGGGCAAGATCCGCAACTCTCTAAGAAAGGCGTTGGCAGCCGCGGGCTTCAAGGTGGAAAAGACCTGGGGAGAGGATATTGAGGACCGGGGAAGCCAGATCACTTACTCCGCGTTAGGCCAGCAGGCCCCGCTCGAAGAAAAGGACAAATGGGATCCTGATTACGCCAAACGAAAAAAGATCAAAGCCCTCCTTGACACGTATATTCCCGAGTTTTCTGTCCGCATCGGTGGGGCGACCTCCATCGATATCACCAAGCCGGGCATTGATAAAGCTTACGGCATCAGAAAGCTTCGAGACATCCTGGGCATTTCACTGAAAGAGATGATCTACATTGGCGATGCCTTGTTTCCAGGAGGGAACGACTATCCTGCGGAAGAAGCCGGAGTTGTTTCGATCCCTGTTCGCGACCCCCGCGAAACCAAACGGGTGACCGAAACCATCATTGCCTGTTTGGACGGTGATCACAAGTCATGAGTCTCCGAGTGGAGTTGATGACCGGATTTGCATTGCAGCGCCTGGGAATGGTGATGGAACCGGAGCCGGGAAATCCCCATGAGGTCGAGGGCGTCCTGAATCCGGCGGCCGCTCGTGGTCACGATGGCCAGCTCTACCTCTTCCCGCGGCTGGTGGCGCGAGGCAATTACTCGCGCATCGGAATTGCCCGAGTGCGGTTCAATGAAGCCGGTAATCCCGCCGGCGTTGAGCGCCTGGGCATTGCGCTCGAGCCGGAGGCCGATTATGAGCGGCGGCCCGGCGGTGGCGGTGGATGCGAGGACCCTCGCATCACGTTCGTCGAGCCACTCAAGCGCTATGTCATGACTTACACAGCATTTTCCACCCAAGGCCCCCGTATCGCCCTCGCCCTGTCGGAGGATCTCTTCCACTGGCAGCGCCTGGGGCTTGCTACCTTTGGGCTGTATCAAGGCATCGACATCGGCAACGTGGATAACAAAGATGCCAGCCTCTTCCCCGTCGCCATTCCCAATCCTTCCGGGAATCCGGAACTCGGCATGCTCCATCGGCCGCTTTTCCCTGGCACGCGACCGGAGGAGACGGCCTGCCGCGCAGCGTCCCGTGATGTGGATCTCGATCGGGAGAGCATCTGGATTTCCTACTGCCAAGTGGCCTCGCAAGACCATCAGCCCGATCACCTCAGCCGCTTCGCCTCTCATCACCGGCTGGCAACACCCGTGTCGCCCTGGGAGCGGCTCAAAATTGGCAGCGGCACGCCGCCCGTCTTAACCAAGCACGGCTGGCTGATTGTCTATCACGGCGTCAGTGAAATCGTAGACCCGAGCACGGAAGGACACCAATTATGTTACTCAGCCGGGGTCATGGTGCTCTCGCAAGAGCATCCGCAGATAATTCGGTATCGTTCGGCGGAGCCAGTGTTGACGCCGCTGCTTCCGCAGGAACGCCAGGGGACCATCGCCAACGTTGTGTTCCCCACCGGCATCGACCGGCGCGACGATCTCGGTATGCCGGACCGCTTCGACGTCTATTACGGAATGGCTGACAACCGAATCGGCGTGGCGCGCCTTGATCTGCCGGATAGCTTGCCGCCCGGAGCAGTCGCCCACGCGCCGGAAGCAAAGGTGTAACGCGCCGGATTTGGAGGGGCGAGTTTACCGCGCCATTTAGCGGCAAAAAGCCGCCGTTACATTCATTGAGCCGCCGCCCAGTGACGGTGACAGCAAAGGGAGGGTCGTTATTATGAAACCCAATACAGATGAATCCAAGGCTGCGGAATCGAAACCGGGAGCCAAGCCCGAGTCCAAGGACGATCTGAAATCCCTTCCCATCCGGGAAGTGGAAAAACAATTGGCATCGTCGCCAGAGGGTCTTACCGATGCCGAGGCGAAGAAGCGCCTCGTACAGTACGGCCCCAACCAGATCGCGGAACAGAAAACGAATCTGTTCTTGAAGTTCCTCACCTATTTCTGGGGGCCCATCCCGTGGATGATTGAAGCAGCAGTGATCCTGTCGGGGATTGTCCGGCACTGGCTGGACTTCTTCATCATCCTCCTTTTGCTGGTTTCCAACGCTGTGGTGGGATTCTGGGAAGAACACCAGGCAGGCAATGCCATCGCCGCCCTGAAGGCCAAACTGGCGGTGAAGGCAACGGTGAAACGCGATGGGAAGTGGACCAACCCGAATGCCTCGGAACTGGTGCCTGGCGACGTCATCCGGCTGCGGTTGGGGGACATTGTGCCGGCGGACGCGCGTTTGCTCGCGGGCGATTCGATCGAGGTTGACCAGTCGGCGCTGACTGGCGAATCCTTGCCGGTCTCCGCCCAACCGGGCGCGGCGGTGTTCTCCGGCTCGATTATCCGTCAGGGCGAAATCGACGCCATGGTCTATGCCACGGGTTCCAAGACCTACTTCGGCAAAACCGCGCAACTGGTGCAGGAGGCTCAAACCGTCAGTCACTTCCAGCGTGCCGTGCTGA
>JBKQVI010000232.1:0-15871 GCA_052139985.1 Terriglobia bacterium | reverse complement strand
CGAAGACGAGACAGAAAGGAAGATTCACATGATCGATTAGTGTAGTCTGGAAAAATGGAATTTCGAGAAACGTCGAACCCGCGCTTGCGCGGAAAAGACGTTAAAGTGATGTAGTGACTGTGATGATAAATACATATGGACATTTCGCCGGTGGCCACTACCTGTCGGCCTGCGCTTTGATGTACGCCAGCACGGGCGACGGTGAGTCGAAGGATAAGGCGGATGGGTTGGTCGCTCAACTCGCCGAATGTCAAAGGGCCCATCAGAATGGTTACCTAAGCGCGTTCCCGGAAGAATTTTTCGATCGCCTGCGCGAGGGGCGCCCGGTCTGGGCCCCCTTCTACACCTATCACAAAATAATGGCAGGACTTTTGGATATGTATGTCCACTGCGGAAACGATCAGGCTCTGGCAGTGGCCGAGGGGATGGCGGGGTGGCTCGACCATTGGCAGGAGAGCATCAGCGACGAGCACATGCAGAGGATTCTGCAAACAGAATTCGGTGGCCTGAGTGAAAGTCTTGGAAACCTCTATGCTCTGACCGGGAAACACCAATACCTGTATCTGGCGGGACGATTCGAGAAGACCATGTTTCTCGATCCGCTGGCCCAGCATCGCGATGAGCTAAAAGGAATTCATGCCAACACGCACATCCCTCAGGTCATCGCCGCGGCCCGTCGATACGAACTGACCGGCGAGGAACGCTATCGTGAGATCGCTGCCTTTTTCTTCCGCACCGTGACCACCGACCGAATTTACTGCACGGGCGGCACCAGCAACGAGGAGTTTTGGCGAACGCGCCCCGGCGACCTTTCCACGGAACTCGGGAAAGCCACCGAAGAGTGTTGCTGCGGGTACAATTTGCTCAAACTGGCGCGTCACATCTACGGTTGGACGGCGGACCCGCGCGTGGTGGACTATTACGAGCGAACGCTGTTCAACAGCCGGTTGGGCACCCAAAATCTCGACGATGGCGGTATGAGCTACTTCCTTCCCCTTGGTTCAGGATTCTGGAAGTATTTCAATACTCCCTATGACTCGTTTTGGTGTTGCACCGCCACGGGTGTCGAGGAATATGCCAAGATGGCCGATACCGTCTACTTTCACGATGATCACGGCATATACGTCAACCTCTTCATCGCTTCCGAAGTGGACTGGCCGGAAAAGTCTACACGGTTGGAACAACAAACCAAGTTCCCGGAGGAAGAGGGCACCACACTGGTGTTTCACACTCAGCGGCCCGCCGACATGGCTCTTAACATCAGAATTCCATGGTGGGCCTCAAGCGGCGGCGCCGCTAAGTTGAATGGGGAGGCGCTGCTGGCGTTCGCAAGTCCCGGCAGCTACTTGACTCTAAGCCGTACCTGGAAGGAAGGCGACCGTGTGGAGGTGCGTCTTCCCATGAGCCTGCGGATTGAGACGCTGCCCGGTGACAACACGCAGCAGGCCGCGATGTATGGCCCGCTGGTTCTGGCGGGAAGGCTGGGCGCAGCGGGCCTCACGAAGCAGATGTTTTACTCGCAGTACGCGACCGCGCCCGCCGGTGATCCGATTCCTGTCGCCGCCATCGCCACCAGTTCCAAGGATCCGCTGGGCTGGCTGAAACCCGTCGCCGGCCAACCGATGACTTTCCAAACCGTGGGGCAGGAAAAGCAAATTACCTTGATCCCGCTTTATAAGCTATTTGGCGAGCGGTACGCGGTGTACTGGAAAACAGCCTCAACCGCGAGTTAAGGGCGCGGAACCTCGGATAGCTCCGGTTCGACACCGCCTCTATCGTGGTCTCTGAGACGAAGCGAGCCGCGTGCTGTTTCCTCGGTCGCAGAGTTATTCCAAGGCGGCGCCGAGCCGCCGCAGTCCAAGGTGTCGCATGCAGCTTCCTCGGTCGCGGCCCGTGAGACCGAGGAACTCGATTCGTTCCTCGCTGTGCAAGCCTCAAGAGGAGGAATGGCCACGTGAATTGGTTTCTTTCCGTGTCGATTGCAGTTACGTGCGTGATGGCCGTCGTAGGGAAGGGAACGGTGGATGATGCCACGGAAGCGCGCCGGGCGCGCCTGAAGGCCGCGCTCCAGGAAGAATGGGAACACCAGCTTCGCGCCAGTCCCGAGTTTGCCACGGCGGTCGGCGATAATCGGTATAACGATCGCCTGAGCGATTATTCGCCGGAATTTTACGCTGGGGAGGTCGAGCACGCGCGGCAGTCGCTTCGGACTTTCGAAGCCCTTGACACCACGGGATTCCCGGAGCAGGAGCGCCTGAGCAAGGACCTGATGGTCCGCGATCTGCGTGAGCAAATCGAAGGAGCGCAATTCAAAGACTGGGAAATGCCTGTTGACCAGATGAATGGACTGCAAGTGGCAATTGCGAGCTTACCCTCCGACACGACTTTTAGTTCCGTGAAGGACTATCAGGATTACATTGCCCGCCTGCATCAAATCCCCCGCGTGTTTCAGCAGGCAACCGCCAACATGCGGGCCGGTCTTCGGGACCATCTGGTTCCGCCGCGCTACCTGCTGGAGAAGTCCACCCTTGAGGCGCAGGATATCGCCGGGAAGTCTGTGGATGACAGCCCTTTCACCCAGCCCGTGCACGAGTTTCCGAATGGCATTTCCGAAGCCGACCAGAGGGCATTGCGCGAGGCGGTGATGGTGGCGGTCCGGCAAGAGGTAACGCCGGCATACGCGCGACTGGCGGAATTCTTGCGGACCGAATATGCCCCTCTTGGCCGTACCGAGTTTGGTGTTTGGGCGCTTCCCGACGGCGACGCCCGTTACCGTTTCGACATAAAACAAATGACGACGACGGACATGAGCCCGGAGGACATCCACCAAATGGGGCTCAGACAGGTGGCGGAGATCGAAGCCGACATGTTGAGGCTCGCTCGCCGGCAGGGCTTTAACGATTTGCCCAGCTTCAACGAGCACATTCGAAAAGCCCCGCAGCTCTACGCGACGTCGGGCGAGCAACTTTTGACTTTGTACAAGCGCTACACGGATCAGATGTACGCCAAGCTTCCGCAAATGTTCGGGCGTCTGCCCAAGAACAGACTCGTCGTTGTTCCCATGGAGGCCTTCCGCGCGGCGAACGCGGTCCCCGCCGATTACTCGATTGGCGCCGGTGATGGCTCGCGTCCCGGGCGCATCAACGTCAACGAGTACGACCCGTCCCACCGCTTGCTTCTCAACGTGGAAGCTATCGCTTACCACGAAGGCATCCCCGGCCACCATTTGCAATTCTCTATCGCCCAGGAGCAGACGGACCTTCCCCCGTTCCGCCGATTCGCGACTTATAACGCTTACTCCGAGGGTTGGGCTTTTTACGCGGAGCGGCTGGGTAAGGAGTTAGGCTTCTACCGGGATCCCTATAGCGAGTACGGGCGATTAGAAAATGAGATGTGGCGTTCCGTCCGTCTGGTCGTCGATACGGGTGTGCACGCCAAACATTGGTCGCGCCAGCAGATGGTGGACTTTTTCCGCCAACATACGGCGATGGACGAACCGAATATCGAAACCGAAGTGGACCGCTACATTGCCTGGCCGGGGCAGGCCTTGGCATACAAGCTGGGGCAGATGAAGATTCTCGATCTGCGTGAGCGCGCGCGGAAGGAACTCGGCGAGCGCTTTGACTTGCGTGCCTTCCACGACGCGGTGCTCGCTGATGGCCCGCTGCCTTTGGATGTACTCGAAGAGAACGTGGAGCGGTGGGTTGCGGCGCAAAAAGCGGCCGCACTGCACCAGCCTTAGTGATGCCGCCCGTCCAGCCAGGGTGAATCCCACTTACCTACTCGCCGTTGCTCCACCTTTCAGATCGATGACAAATAGTCTGCCGTCTGTATGCCACTTCCCACCAGTGGCGGTCACTCCGCTATTGAGCGGACTAGGAGGCGCCACAAGTTCAGCGGCTTGCACGGAGCCGCCCAGGTAAAGGTCGTATCCCACTTGTGAGCGCTCGTCGTCCAGATCGGAATCGGTGGCATGCGAGATCACACCCGGGTGAACGTCAATGCCGATGTCATGCGTGGCCGCGGCCAGCCAAATGGGGCGGCCATCGGGTGCGGTCGTCGCTGCCTGCCAGAGTCGAAGGTGGTGCCGCTTGTTGAACGTATCGAGTGTCTTCTCGAAAGCCAAGTCCTCTTTCCGTCCGAAGACGTAGAGGTCTGAGACGGGAGCTGCGTTATACCCATCGTCATTGATAACCGCCTGCGCCGTTTTCCAAATCGATTGTTGGTTCTTTTTCTTCGGTTCGTTCCAACCGGCTTGGCGGAACGCCTGCTCGATCTCTTGGGCTGTGCCGACGAACACCAGGTTGATAGGGTCGCCTGGCCGATTGGCTTTGCTCACCGCGCGTTTGGGCGCGTCTGCAAGCACATTTTCCACCGACGAGCGCAAGGCGGCCGGAAGTTCGCGCGGGCCGCCGGACGGGACAAGGCGCTTTAGACTCAACGGTTCGGTGAGAGTGAATTGCAGGTCAGTGCCCAAGGGTAGTTCAATCGCCGTATTCACCTGACCGATTTTTTGCTTCTGGATTTGATCGTTGATGCTGGTGTCCATCTGTCCCAGTTTTCCCAGAACGCCGCTGAGCAGCGATGCCGGCGTCTCCGATTCCAGAACGCCGACTATGGTGCCGTCCGCAGTTAGAGTCTCCCGCGCGTTGCTAACCCCGCTCAGGTGTCCCTTCACCGGGAACTTGCCTTCGCCGGGTATGGTGAGCGAATCGAAACTCAAAAGAAGTTCCGCCCGCTGATCGGCAGCCGTGGGCTGAGAACACTTAGCAATCGTGCCGTTCAACGTTGCACCAAACGGGATGCCGATTCCACCGGTGACATCCACTTCCCGCGCCAGACTCGCCGCGACGGCTTGCCCTTCCTTGGAAGTCTTGGTGCTGACGGCGGTCTGAAGATGCAAATACAGAACCTTCCCTGCGGGAAGCGTGGGTCCATCCGGCATGGCTTTGGGTGGTTTTGGCCACGCGCTGCCCGGCGCCAAAATGCAGATCATGGCCAAAAGCAGGAGTCTCCCTGGCACTCGGAACACTGTCGCGCCAAGCTTCCGCAACTGCCTCGACGAGGCGTTCGGGATCACCATGCGGATCACCGTTGAAGAGTCCTCCGTCGTCAATTCTCTGAGATACTGCGCGTAGCTCAGTGTGTCTTCCATCTATGATTTCCCCCCGCAGCGGTGGGTTGCTTTGTCTGTGAGGTGGATCGCGCTCTCCCTAGAGGGTCCATCCTCGGACGCCCACCATTCGCCGACAGACTGCTCCCTCCGTTTTTGATCTACCCGGTAGGAAAGACATAGCTGCGACCGAGTCGACCGGGACTCTAACGCCCCCGCACTCCTATTCTAACTCGCAAGGGGACAGGGGATAAGAGGATGTTTTCTTACGCGGGAGTCTCCCAAGCCAAGACTACGCTCTTTTCAAGATTACTCGAGTGACTTGTGAAACCGCAGGATGCTGACCGTCAGCAGAAAGATCGCAATACCCGCAAGGGCGGCGATCTGCGGCCACAGCACGTCAAAGCCAACCCCTTTCAAGTAGACACTACGAAGGAGCACCATGACGTGGAGCAGCGGGTTGGCGAGACCTATCTTCTGAAGGAGAGGGGGCATGCTGGCAACCGGAGTGCCGAAGCCGGAGAGGGTGATCATGGGCATCGTAAAGAAGAAGGAACCTATCATGGCCTGCTGCTGGTTGGCGGCGACGGTGGAAAGAAACAAGCCCAATCCCAGACCCGCCAGGATGAACACCACCAAGCCGGCCGTCAGTACCCACAGGCTTCCGCGGAATGGGACCCGGAACCAAAAGGTTCCGACCAGGGCGATCAGAGTGGCATCAACGCAACCCACCAGAAAGAAGGGGATAGTCTTTCCAAGAATGAACTCCCAGCGGCGAATGGGTGTGACCATGATTTGCTCGAGCGTGCCGATTTCGCGCTCGCGGACCACTGCGAAGGCAGTGAGCATCATGACGAGAATTAACAGGACGTTGCCGATGACTCCGGGAACGAAATACCACCGGCTTTCGAGTCCGGCGTTGAACCATGGACGTACCTCCAGGTCCACTTGGGGAAGCGATGATACCCGTTGCGGGGCCGTCCGCTGCATCTGGTCAACGGCGAATTCACGGCTGAACTGGGCGCCAATCTGGTTGACATAGCCCAACGCCACCAGGGCGGTGTTCGAATTGGAGCAATCCACCAGTACCTGCACGGTTGCTCCTTGGCCATTGCGCAGGCGCTGGGCAAACCCGGAATCGATCTGCATCGCCGCCAGGATATTGCCACTCTCAAGGCCGGCGCTGAGGTCGGCGGGCCGGCTGGCATATCCAGTCAGGTGAAAATAGCGGCTGGCGGAAAAACGCGCCACCAACTCGCGGCTCTCCTGTGAATTATCCAGGTCGAGCACGGCCAGCGTCACGTTTCGCACATCCAGCGTCGCGGCGTAACCGAACACCAGCATTTGAATGAGCGGCGGGCCGAACAGCAGCCAACGCATGTGTGGGTCACGCAGCGTCTGGATGAACTCTTTCTTAACCATGTTTCCGATGCGCCGGAGCGACGAGATAATGTTCATTCCAGCCTCTTTTGAAACGCGCGGGTGGCCCTGATGATCAGCAGCGTGGCAATGACCCCTAAGGAGATGATGTCTCCCGCCATTACCCGTACTGATGTGCCCTTAAGAAAAACACTACGCAAGATGGAAACGTAGTAGCGCGCGGGCAGGATCCGGGTGATCCACTGCACGAAGACGGGCATCTGATCGATGGGAAAGATAAAACCGGAAAGAAGAAATGTCGGCAATAATGTTACGAGCAGAGCCAACTGGCTGGCCGCGAGCTGCGACTTGGCGGTGACCGAGAAGAGGTATCCGAGTGACAACACCACAATCAGGAACAGCGCGGAACAGGCATACAGCACCGTCCAGCTTCCGCGGAAGGGAACGCGGAACCACCACACCGCCGCGCCGGCACAGAGGGCGGTATCCATCATCCCGATGACAAAGTAGGGAACCAGCTTCCCGATCTGGATTTCCAGTTTCTGCACCGGGGTGGCGATAAGCTGTTCCATTGTCCCCCGCTCCCATTCCCGCGCAATCGTGAGGGAGGTCAGGAATGCGCCCACCACCGCCATCACCATAGCCACCACGCCGGGCACAATGTTGGACATGCTTTCTAGGTCTTCGTTGAACCAAGTTCGGGGTTGGAAGGTCAAGTTGGGGGTTACGGGTGGCAGGCCGTTGCGCTGCTGCCACTCGAGTTGGATACCTTGAGAGTAAGCTTGGATGACGCTCAGCGCATAACCCATGCCGATGCTCGCGGTGTTGCTATCGCTGGCATCGAGCAAAGCCTGGACTGGGGCTTGACCACTGGAGTGAACGTTTTCGGCGAATTGCGGAGGCACTACGACGGCCACTGTGCAGGCGCTATGGTCAATCTGGTCAACAACGTCGTGATAGCTGGCAGCAACGTGAACGATGGAGAAATACTCGGTGGCCTGGAAATGCTTGAGCAGATCCTGGCTGAATTGTGTCCCGTCCTGGTCGTACACGCAGAGGGGAATGTGCTTGATGTCCAGATTTACCCCGTAACCATAGATGATCAACTGCACGATTGGCATGGCAAAGATGACCAGCAGGCTGAGCGGATCGCGCCAGATCTGGATGACTTCTTTGCGCATGATGGCGAAGATACGGCGCAGGCTCATGCGGTTCTCCCCGGCTTGGATTCACGCGTGGCGGTAAGGTTGACGAACACGTCCTCAAGGCTGGGATGAATCTGCTCCAGCCTTCCCACCTTCAGCCCGCGGGCTTCGAGCGCCGTGCGGATTCCGGGCAGCGCCGCCTGGGCATCGGCCACAGAGGCGTGAAGACTGCTGCCGAATACCGCCGCGTCAAGCACCCCGGGCGCCTGGCTCAGCGCTTCCAGTCCCGGCCCCAGAGGTTCGCATTCCACCAGCAGAAGTTGGCCTTTCATGGAACGCGTCTTCAGCTCCGTGGGCGTACCCATGGCCACGATGCGACCGCGATCGATCAGCACCAGGCGATTGCAGTACTCTGCTTCGTCCATGTAGTGGGTGGTGACGAACACCGTGATGCCCTCGCCCACCATCTGTTGAATCAACTCCCAGAACTTTCGGCGCGAGACGGGGTCCACGCCCGAGGTCGGTTCGTCGAGAAAGACGATGGGAGGGCGATGCAGCACCGCACACCCTAGCGCCAACCGTTGTTTCCAACCCACAGCGAGTTCGCGCGTGGGAGTTTGTTCACGGCCTTCCAGTCCCGCCATGTGCAGCGCCCAGGCGAGGCGCTCGGGAAGAACTTTGGGAGGGACGCTGTACAGTCCGGCGAAAAACCGGAGATTCTCAATGACTTTCAAGTCGTTGTAGAGAGAAAATTTTTGCGACATGTAGCCGATTTGTTGGCGCACCGCTTCCGGTTCCTTGGCGACGTCAACGCCTGCTACGCGCGCCAGACCGGAAGTGGGCCGCAGCAGCCCGCAGAGGATGCGGATGGTGGTGGACTTGCCCGCTCCGTTGGGGCCGAGGAAACCGAAGATTTCGCCGCGGTGTGCCTGGAAGCTGATGCTGTTCACAGCCACAAAGGCGCCGAAACGCTTCGTCAACTTTTCGACTAGCACCGATGGTTGGCTTACAGTCATGATGGTTTCGTTTCCCCGGCGGCATCCGGCTCGGTCTCGACGGCCGAAACAAACAGGTCTTCAATGCTTGCCGCGACGGGTTGGATGGAATCGTATTCGATCCCGGAGGCTTCCAGCCGTCCGCGCAAATCCGGCAAGCGTCGGGCGGCTTGGTCCACAAATAGGTGGACGCGGTCGCCCACCAGCAAAGCGCTGCGCACGCCCGGGGCGCCTGCCAACGCGGAGCGCACCTTCGCCGGTCGCATCGCGTGCACCGCCAGAATCTCGCCGGGGAATCTCTTCTTTAGTTCTTCTGGCCGGTCGCAAAAAAGCATGCGTCCCTTATGCAGCAGGCCAACGCGGTGGCAGCGCTCTGCTTCGTCAAGGTACGACGTGGAAGTGAGAATCGCCACGCCCTCGGCCACGAGTGAATACAGAATGCGCCAGAAATCCCGCCGCGAAACCGGATCGACTCCGTTGGTCGGCTCATCAAGCAGGATCACTTTGGGCGTGTGGATCAGAGCGCACACCAGCCCGAGCTTTTGTTTCATGCCGCCGGAGAGATTGCCTGCCAGCCGGGTTCGGAAATCACCCAGCCCCGCGGCCGTTAACAATTCCTGCGAGCGCTGTTTGCGCTGCTTGCGATGGACACCGAATAGGTCCGCATAAAACCGTATGTTTTCGTCAACGGTCAAATCCTCGTAAAGCCCGAAGCGCTGCGACATGTAGCTGAGGAGCGACTTGGCGCCTTCCGGGTCGTGTACAACGTCGCAGCCGGCAACGTTGACCGAGCCTGAATCCGCACCCATCACCCCCGCCATCATGCGCAGCGTGGTGGTCTTGCCGGCGCCGTCGGGACCGACCAACCCGAAGATTTCTCCTGCATACACTTCAAAGCTGAGCCCGTCAACGGCGCGCACTTCGCCGAAATGCTTGCTCAACGAGGAGACGAGGATGGCTGGGGAAGAATTCATAACGTCTGTGCTACCAAAGTTTGACATCGACATCCGCCGGCATTCCGGGTTTCAGCTCATAACGGGGGTTCTCCAGATCTACCTTCACCCGGTAGACCAACGTTACCCGTTCCTTTTCGGTCTGCACGCTCTTGGGAGTAAACTCCGCTTCTGAAGAGACGAAGGAGACGCGCCCGGGATATGTTTTGCCGGGAAACGAATCCGTGTGGACGTCTACCGCTTGGCCCCAGTGGACCTTGCCCATTTCCGTTTCGGGCACGTACACTCGGACCCACAGATGGTCCAGGTCACCGAGGGTTACAATCGGCGTGCCGGGCAGAACGACTTCTCCCAGCTCCGCCTGACGAACGAGCACCACTCCATTGAAGGGCGCGTGCAGCACCGTGTACTCCAGCCGTATGCGCGACATATCGATATTCTGGAGTGCTTGGTGAACATTGGCGCGATCGACCGCCAATTCTTCTTTGCGCGTTCCTTCCACGAGTTCGTTGTAGATCTGCTGGTCGCGGTCGTAGGTCATTTGTGCACGGGTGACATTGGTGGCGGCCAAATCGCGCGTCTGCCCGGGGATCTCGTCCTTTTCGTAGAGCGCCTGGTAACGGGCGTAATCCTTCTTCTTCTGCTCAAGGTCAGCCTGAGCATCGAGCATCGCGAGTTTGGCGGCTTCGACGTCCTGGGAGCGGCTGCCGGCAAGACCCAAGGCAAGCTGCCGCTCCCGCAGCCGCGCGGTGGCATCGTCAACCGCTACCTGCTGCCGGTAATCGGCGCTATCAAGCCGGGCGAGCAAGTCGCCGCGTTTCAGAGTCATGCCCTCATCCACGGGCAGAGCGATGATGCGGCCGGTTACCTTAAAGCTCACCAGGCTCTCGTGCGCTTCGATGTTCCCGGAAAGCCTGAGCACGTTTTCAGCGGCGGGCTTGTGGAACCACTGGGGATGGTAATAGGCCACTGCTCCGCCAATCGCCAATAAAAGCAGGAGTGGAATCGCGCGTTTCATGACTCGTCACCTTCTTTGTTCAAAGTCGTGCTTACGATTTACCTTTCACTGCCTACTGCCCACTTGCCCTTCAGGATTCCACGAGGTACGTCTGGTAGCGCCGCCCTTGAGGGCGGCATATGCCGGGCTCAAGCCCGGCGCTACGCTCGAATGGGGGCACTGCCCACCTGCCGCTCAGGGCTCGCCGAGGTACGATCGGTAGATCTTTTCGGTTCCGCCCAGCGCACGCGCCAGTGCCATCACCGCGTCGGCGTGCTGCGCCAGGGCCGTGATTCGGTCGTCTTGCGTACTTGCCAAGCTGGACTGCGCCGTCACGACCTCGATGTTGTCCGTCACCCCGTTACGAAAACGATCTTGCGCCAGGCTCAACTCGCGTTCCGCCAAGTGGACCGCTGCTTCGGTGACGGTGACTTGGTTCTCAGTGGATTGCAAGTTCAGCAACGCCGTTCGCAAATCCTGGTCGATCTGGCGGTTGAGATCGTCAATCTGCGCGTCCAGGCGCTTCACCTGGCTCTGGAGTTCCGTTTTCTCACCGGCGCGGTCCCGGTCGAATAAGGTCACCGTAAGCGTTCCTTGAACTTCGCCGGTTCCCGCCAGGGAGCCGAAGCCGCGCCCGATGGCTCCATAGTCACCGTTGACCGACAGGGTGGGCAGATACCGCGCCCGCGAGGCCTTGAGTTGCTCGTTGAGTGAATCGCGTTGTTTGAGAAGTGCGGCGTAATCCGATCGCGTCTCGAGGGCGGTGCGCAACGCCTGCTCCGCATCGGTCGATTCCACGTGACGGAACTTCAAGGGCTCGGCGAGTTCCAGCGGAGCTCCAGGGCTCACTCCGAGAAAATGCGCGAGAGAGAGCAGGGAAGTCTGATATGCGTTTCGGGCCACCAACAAATTCTGCTGGTCCCGCGCCAATTGGACTTGGGCGCGAACCTCGTCTACTGCGGTAGCCAGTCCCTGGGCATGTTGGTCACGCGCGAGTTTCTCCAGCGTTTCGGAATTCGTCACCCTGCTTTCGCCCGCCTCCACTTCCGCGGCGGCAGCCTGCGAGTTCAGATAGAGTCCCGCAGCCTGACGGATTACTAGATCGCGCGCGTCCTGATAATCAAGCTTGGCGGCCTCCTGCTGTTTTTCAGTGGCCTTCAAGTTGTGGTAGGCGCGGCGGTCGATCAGCGCTTGGCTCGCCGAGACTCGGAAATCATAGTGGTTAAATGCACTCACAACGGTGGGAACGGTGGGAAAGGAAATTCCCAGTGCGGCTAAATCGATATTCTCACGGTTGACTAAAGCGTCCCCGTTCACGTGTGGCAGAAGGGAAGCCCGCCGCCGTTCGCGCGTGCCTTCCAATTCCTCCACTTGCGTACTCGCGACGCGCACGCTGAGGTTCTGCTTCAAGGCCAGGCCAATTGCTTCACTCAGCGTTAGCCGCCGTAGTGGGACCTGCTGGCCCTGCGCTGCTGTTCCGCCCGCCAGCGACAGCGCTAACCACAACCCCAGCCACTTTGCATTCGACTTCATGGCGTTTCTCCCCACCCGGGCGGCCTCGGCAGCTTGGCCCAGATCACTCTCCACCTCGCTCGATGGCGCCCAGCACGTACTCCACGTGGGCTTTCACGTAGGCATCCAAATCCAGGGGATGACGCCCCGAGAACAGCAACTGCCAGAGCATGGCCACCAGCGCCGGCGCGACGATAATCTGCGGAAAATCCAAAGCGGCGCTTTTGCGGAATTTGCCCTCCGCAATTCCCCTCATCAACGTTTGCCGCATCGCCCTCATTCCAGGAACGATGATTTCCTGATAGTAAATTTCCGCAAGCTGGGGGAATCTGCCGCTCTCGGCGACCAGCATATGGACGATGGACCGAACCTTTTCGTTGCGCACCACGTTCATGTACATCTGCGACAGCAGCGCTCTAAGCACGTCGGTGGGAGGCCCCGGCAAGGTTTTCACCACCAGATCGAACCTTTTGGGGATCAAATTTCGCACGACAGCTTGAAACAAGCGCTCCTTGTTCCGAAAGTAGAGGTAGATCGTCCCCTTGGCGATTCCGGCCCTGCGGGCGACGTCGTCGATGCGGGCCGCCTCGAACCCGTGAGCGGCGAAGACCTCAATGGCTGCCGCCAGGATTTCTTCCTGACGATGGAGCTTCTTTTCCTGCCGCCGGGGAACGGATCTGACTGCCTTGGCGCGCTTCGTATTTATGGCCCTCATCACTCTCTTTATATTATGACTGAATGGTCAGTCATTATTGTTTGAAGATAGCGGTAACGAAATGTATTGTCAACACATTTTTTCCAGGGCTATTTCCGGAGAACTAACTGTTACGAAATGAGGTCTGGGATTCCGAGAGAGTGCGGGAGGGTCGAATGCGCATCCACACGCTGAATAAGCCCCGCCCGGGCCGCGCGGCGCTTTAGTCTGGACAGCATGCGCGGCTGAATATCGACCGCGATCACCCGGCCGGAGGGACCCACTAAGCGAGCGAGCTCGAGTGTGAAGAAGCCCATGTCCGGTCCAGGTTCGAGCACGGTCATACCCTCTCGAACATACGGTGCGACCACTTTCACGGGGTCCTGCATCCATCGCCGTATTGGGCTTGCAAGAAAATAACCCAACCACCACGGACAGACACGGGGTGCCATGCTTTCCTCCAAACGCCAGAATATTCATGAATCAAGCGCTGGGCACTGAAGGCGGGGCTCCAAAGGGCGGACTTTGCAGGGGAGCCGCACCAACTCCCAATGATGAACCGCTAGCCATCGGGTGCCTGCGCAGTTCAATCCGGTGAAAACCGTTCAACTAGCGGTGCAGATCTGCTCTTGATTCACCCCTTCCGGCGGATGATCGCGAACCACATTTTCCTGTTCGCAAACGCCTCCGGGAACTCCACCGCATATGCCGGATTCACCTCACCCCGCACTAACTCCAGCGATTCGATGTTCCAACCATCGGCGAAGGCGTCGTACAGCTCCTGCCGGGACACCCCACCCCCAGGCCACGCTGGGTCATCGTTGAAACTGAACAAGAAGAGCCGCCCGCCCGGCTTAAGAACGTGCGCCAGCCCTTGGACATAGCGTTGCCGTTCGTCTCCAGCATAGATATGAAATAGCCCACTGTCGATCACGCTGGCGAAGCGCTTCTCCCAATTGCCCAGGGTCATGGCGTCCTTGATCAAGAACTCCACAGCCAAGCCGCGCTCATCGGCCTTGGCCCGAGCGCGCCGGATCGCCTCTTCCACAAAATCGATGCCTGTGACCTGGGCGCCGCGGGCGGCGAAGAAAAGGGACGTGCCACCCGTGCCACATCCGGCGTCGAGCACGGGACTTACGACTTGGTCGGCGACCGCCACGAAGGGCGGCTGCGGCTTGCCGATATCCCAAGGCGGGTTGGTCTCCGTGTAGATTTTCGTGAAGCCGGCAAGGGCCGATGGGCAATTCTGGACATCTGGTGGTTCATACTTCATCAGCGATGCTCCTTTATATCGGGAACTTGCTTGGACTTACACTGCTGGTGGCCAAGGAGTTCTGAGTGCTGAGTTCAGAGATCGTCGATCGTCTTGGCAGCAGCATCGATTGCTCCTCTAACCTTGCGGATCTGCTCCCGTTTCGCACTCTCCCGAGACCC
Source organism: Terriglobia bacterium (assembly GCA_052139985.1). Classification (GTDB taxonomy): domain Bacteria; phylum Acidobacteriota; class Terriglobia; order UBA7540; family UBA7540; genus Bog-366. Next base: position 1,648 of record JBKQVI010000232.1, on the reverse strand, counting down.
ACGCACCACAGCAGCACCCTGTTGACGAAAGCCAGCATGATCTCGGGCGCCCGGCCGCGCCCGCCACTACTCCCTGGGTGCGGAGGTGGCGGGCGGGGCCGGTGGGTGCCCAAAGGGCCCGCAGCCGCGGCGGATGCCGGCTCGGAATTTCTCGCGTTCCTCCGGGGTCATCTGCTCCCAGCGCTCCATCATGCGGTGGCGCCAGTGCATCCCGAACCCGGGCCGGCCGTGGGGACCGCCAAAGAGGATCTTACTCAGAATCAGGAGTCCCAAAGCTTGCCAGAAGCTGACCGCATGCAGACCGAAGATGGCCGGCACCAGCCGGTTCCATAGCCACATGACTACAAAGCTGAAGACTGTTGCCGCCAGCAAAACGAACAACAAAACTTTCAAGCCGTGCAAAATGCGATGTCTTGTCATCGTTAGTGCCCTCACGCTTTCTTGAATTCGTCGTAAATGACCCGCAAGCGCCGCCGCAGGTGGAGTACCGCGTAGTGCTTGCGCGACAGCAAAGTGTTCACGCTCAGCCCTGTTGCCGCGGCCAGATCATTGAAGCTCCGGCCCTCGATCTCGTGGGCGACAAACACCTCGCGCTGTTCTTCCGGGAGTTCGTCCAGTGCCGCGCCAATCTCATCCATCAGAACCTCGCGAGCGTAGGCCGCTTCCGGACCGGCGTCGGGGGAAGGAAGCAGTTCTTCCCACGGGAACGGCTCTCCTTCATCCTCCCCCGCGTTGCTTCTTGGCGCCTCCGGCTGCCGCTTGCGAAATCTGTCGATGATGCGATTCCGCGCGACCCGGAAAAGCCAAGCGCCCACTTTCTCGACGGGTTTCATCAGCCGGTAAGCCTGCACGAGTTCGTAGAGGACCTCTTGCAGAATGTCCTCCGCGTCGCTCTCGTCCAGAACGCGTTTGCGGATGAAGTTGCGCAGACGGGATTGTTCCCGCTCGACCGTCTCCGCGATGCGGTGGTTTTGCTCGTCGGTCATGATCCCGAGGCTCAGCGCGTCGTCCATCCAGTAGTGTAGACGAAATAGGGGTTCAAATATTTTAGGGTGGCGTCGGCTCGTTACTCCGGGTTAGGCCGCTCGGATTGGGGGAGAGTTGCTGAATAATAAGAAGATCGGTGTTGGACGTGGGCATCGAAGGCAGGCGCCGCGGGCTTGGCAGCCCGCTGGAACGTTGGCGACACTGCATGTATACTGGCGGCGGTGCGGAAACATCGCGACGAAAACTCTGGGTATCAGGGGAAATAGAATTATGCCTGGCTTGCTTCGAATTACGCGGTCTCGCGCGTCCAGGGGGTGCGCGACATAAAAGTTAAAGCCGAGATCCCCAAGAGGTCGCACGGGCGTCTTGCCCCGTGTGAGATCGTGCCCAGGATGGCCATGCCACGAGCGTCTCCAGGGCCGTGGGGGTCGAACCGCGGACCTAAACCGCAGGTCCGCGCTACACTTCTGCGCGGTCTCACCGTCGCCGCGGCGGGCGTAGGGCATGACGTTTTGTCGCCCTATCTGGCAAGCCTTGTAGCCCGTTTCCTACGGGTAGGAAATTACGGGCCGGAATTGTAAAATCTTTTCCTACCGGCAGGAAATGGGGCGATTTTCCTGTTGACAACGTATCTTGCCTCCGCGCTAGGCTTAGAGGGTGA
>JBKQVI010000231.1:0-8713 GCA_052139985.1 Terriglobia bacterium | reverse complement strand
TACATCCAGGCCTCCTGCGGAACCTGCCATCGCGCTGAACTGCCCGAGACACCGCGCCTCGATCGCGGCCGCAAGCTTCTCCTCACCCTTAATTGCATCGGCTGCCATCGTCTGCAAGGAGTAGAGCGCCCGACCATGCTGGGGCCTGACCTCACGAACATCGGCATCAAGGTCAGCCGCGCCTGGATTTATAAGTGGCTGAAGGATCCACGCACCCTGACCGCCAGTGACGGCAGCGTTCTGGTCAATGGCTATGTCAGTGAAGACGAGCCGCGCATGCCCAAGTTCCGGCTGAACGATAAGGAGCTTCAGGCTCTTTCCGGCTATTTGAGCACGCTCGCAAGCGAACCCATTCCTCCCCACAAGTTCGATCCCAAGACCGTGGCCGCGTGGGAAAAGCGGCCTGACCTGGTCGATCAAGGTGAAACGCGCTTTCGCCAGATGTTCTGCACCACCTGCCATTCGCTGGCGGTCACCCGCGCGGGAGAAACCAAGTTGATCGGCGGTGACATTGGGCCGGAACTCACCAAAGTGGGAAGCAAGGTGAATCCCGATTGGCTTGCCGCCTGGTTGCGCAATCCGCAATCGTATTTGCCCCACTCCCAGATGCCGCGTTATCAGTGGTCCGACCAGGATCTCTATCTCATAACCCAGTATATGCAGTCGAAACTGACTGACCCCAGCCTGCTCAGCGATGCACCGAAGCTGGAGGCGCCGAAACCTGATGAGATCCAGTGGGGGCGGCGCTTGTTCGCGGAAAAGGGTTGCTCCAGTTGCCACGTCATCAAGGGAATGGCTCCGCAAACGGACTTCGGACCGGACTTGGCAAGCCTGGGCGGCAAAACCGTTTCGCAATTGGAATTCGGCAACTCGAAGATCGCACGCACGCCTGTCGCTTACATTGAAGCCAAGATCACCGATCCCCACTCGGTGAATATCGCCGCACGCATGCCGCAGTATTCGCTTGCACCCGGTGATCTGGACGCCCTCACCACCGTCCTCTTGAGCATGACGGGAAAATCCGCAACGGCGGGCATGGAAGGTTTGATTCTTCCCGCCGCCCACGCGCAGTTCCGCCCCGGCGGAGCGTTCGGCGAAGTCTATGAGCGCTACAAATGCTATGTCTGCCATCGGTTCAACGGCTACGGCGGTACCCTGGCTCCCGATCTGACCAACGAGGGAAGCCGCGCCCAGAAAAAATGGATCGCCGAGTTTTTGAAAGACCCTCAGACTCTGCGCCCCACGCTTACCTTTCGTATGCCGCAATTCAATATGACCGATGAGGAGACTTCCGTCCTGGCGGATTACCTCAGCATGGTCATGCAGACACCCGGGGTGAATCAGGCCGGCGCCGATTCCAAACAACTCACTCCCAAAATGGCCAGCCTCGGCAAACAACTCTATGAGGTGAAGTATCAATGCCAGTCGTGCCACACCATCGGCTCGGTGGGTGGCTACGTCGGCCCCAACCTGACGAATGCCGGCAACTGGATCAACCCCGCCTGGACCGAGGAATGGCTCAAGAATCCGCAGTCTCTACAGCCGGAGGCAATTGAGCCCCATCGAGATTTTACCGACGAGGAGCGCACTGCCTTGACCGCTTATCTGATGACACTTAAACAGAGCTCCTCCATCCCTTCGGGCGGTGCGTCGGGGAGGGGCCAATGAAACCGAAACTTCTCATCACATTGGCGCTCGCCCTGGTTGCCGGGTTAGCCACTTCTTGCCGCCAAAACCATGCGGCAGTCCCGCCCGATCCTCTGGCGCGAGCTTACGACAGCGAGGCGGATTGGAATGACGCGACACACGTGATTCCGCTCAACTACCAGCAGGCGCAAGGCAAGCGCGTGTTCTACCAATATTGCGTGTGGTGCCACGCGGATGCCACACCTGCGGGCCCCTCGAACCGCTCAAATCTGAATCCTAATCCGCCGCTGGCGAACGATGGCGCCACGCTGAACGCGCTGAGCGACGATTTCATGCGCAACGTCATCACGCTCGGTGGAGCCGCGGCAGGGAAGTCAGCTTCCATGCCCCCATGGGGAAAGACGCTCAGTCAAGACGACATTGAGGCGGTCATCGCCTTCTACCGTGCCATCGCTCAACCTCCTTACCAAGCGCCAGCGCGGCCGGGGCCCAAGTATTCGGTGAGGTAAAAGTTTGACAAGGAGAGTACTGTATGAAAAAAGTGCTGATTCCGTTGCTTGCGTCAGTTCCCGCGCTTTCTGTCGCGTTTCTTGGCACCCTGAATCCGACCAGCGTGCGAGCTGTTCCGAGCTATGCGCGCCAGACAGGGTTGCCGTGCAGCGGGTGCCATTACACACCGCCCGAGCTCAACCCCGCGGGCCGCAAATTCAAACTGCTCGGTTACGTTGACAAAGACAAAGAGAAGAAAGGGGTCACGGACGATTCAAGTAAGCGGCACGCAGGGCTTGATCTTCTTTCTTCGCTGCCGCTTTCCGCGATGTTTGAAACCTCATTTACCTCATTGAAGACACCCCAGCCGGGGACCCAGAATGGCAACTTCGAATTTCCTCAAGATCTGTCGCTCTTTCTTGCCGGTGCCTGGACAACCCACGTCGGCAGCTTTTTTCAAGTAACCTATGATACCCAGGATGATCATTTCAGCATCGATAATACCGATATCCGCTACGCGAACAAGAGGAAGGTGGGAGGCAAAGATTTGGTTTACGGTGTGGACCTCAACAACAATCCCGGCGTCGAGGACCTTTGGAACTCTACGCCGGCATGGGGTTTCCCCTGGATCGCGAGCGATTCCGCACCCACTCCTACTGCCGCTCCCATCATTGCCGGCCCTCTGGCGCAGGACGTCGCCGGAATCGGTGGGTACGCCATGTGGGACGATCATCTATACGGGGATGTAACAATCTATCGCTCGGACCATGTGGGCGTTTCTCAACCTAATCCCGGAAGCGGTACTTACAACATCCGTGGGGTTGCCCCGTACTGGCGCGTTGCCTGGCAGCAATTGACGCCAAAGACACAGTATGAATTCGGCGGCTATGGAATGCACATGGAGTCAACCCCCGGCGCAGTCGTCGGACTCGAAGATGGGTACACGGACTATGCCGTGGACTTCCAGATCGATCGAACGTTATTCAGGAAAGACGTGCTTTCGCTGCGCGGGACGTATATCCGCGAAAATTCAACTTTGGCCGCAACCTACTCTGCGATGGGAGCCCAAGTCAGCAACCACCACCTGGACACAATCTTCACCAATGCCGAATACCATTTCGGCAATCGCCTTTCTGGAACCTTCGGTTGGTTCGATACCGGTGGGACTGTCGACCCCTTGCTGTATGCACAGAGCGCGGTAAGCGGCAGCGCCAATGGCAATCCCCTCGGCGCAGGGTATATCGCCAATTTCTCAGTTTTTCCGATGCAGAATATTCAGCTTGGCGTTCAATATACCGGATATACCCGTTTCAACGGCGCCGCCATTGACTATGATGGCGCGGGTCGCAGCGCCAGTGGAAATAATACCTGGTATCTGCTGGCGCGATTCATTTTCTGAACATGAACGAAATGTAATTCCCTGGACATCCGGCGTTCATGCTCTTCGGGTACGATAAATATGTGACGACAAATGCAGGCACGGGGCTTCCCGGATGTCATCGTTTCTTCGCGCTGTGTACCTCGATGCTTATCCTCCTTATTTGTGGGGGTAGCATTGCCGAGGCGCAACAACCTGCAACCTCTGGGTCCCAGCCTTCAACAGATAGTGAGCCGGCGCCTGTGGATTCGGTGCAGCCTAAGAATGACCGCATTTTTGGAGTTCTCCCCAATTACCGGACGGTGGAGAATCCCAATATCCGCATGGCGCCGCTGTCGGCAAAAGGAAAATTCAAGCTGGCAATCGAGGACTCATTTGACCCGAACGCCTATGTGATCGCGGGAGCCTTTGCAGGATTTGGACAGACGAAGGACGACCCGAAATCCTGGGGAGAGGAAAGTTGGCGCCCCTACATTAAACGCTATGCGGCCTCATTCGCCGACCAGACCAGTGAAAATATCATGACGGAAGCCGTGGTCCCCTGGTTGCTAAAGGAAGACCCGCGCTATTTTCGTCTGGGAACGGGCGGCTTTTTCAAGCGCACCGGGTATGCCGTAAGTCGTATCTGGATGACGCAGACCGATGCGGGTCACAGAACATTTAACTTCTCTGAAATCCTCGGGGCCGGGGCCTCCGCCGGAATCTCCAATTTCTACTACCCGAAAGAAAACCGGACCCTGTCCAACAACCTTAGCCAGTGGGGGGTTATGGTGGGAGAGGATACGGTTTTCAATTTGCTCAAGGAGTATTGGCCCGATATTCACCACAAAATGTTCAAGAGATAGCCTCCGCCGGATCCTGATCCCGCAATACGACTGGCCGCTACGCGGCGCCTGGTGAGAAATGCACAAATTAATGTACCGAATATGACCCGGCAAAGTGGAGTTTGGTTCAATCAACCCCTTGGTATGGTCGTCGCCTTGGTGGTTTCCGTGGCGGCCGCTTGGTCACTACCCCCGACGCAGGATTTGAAGGGATCGGTTATGAGCGCGAAAGGTTTGCCCATCGCCGCCGCCCTCTGCACACTCAAGGGGGTTGGCTTGCCGGCGGAGGGAATCAGCGTCAACACCAACGAGCGGGGGGAATTTGATTTTCCCGGACTTGAACCCGGCCAGTACGACTTGGTGTGCGCGGCGGCGGGACATCTAGCGGCAAGCGAGAATGCCCTCAAAGTGACTTCGGAGGCCCCGCCCCCTTTCCAAATCGTCTTGCCGGAACCAGAAAAGCTTCGGCAGAGCATCGAGGTTCATGAAACGGCAAGCCCTCTCGCCACGGAAAGCACTTCTTCCACCGGTCATGTGAGCTCGCAGCAACTCTATACTTTGCCCTTGGTGCAAGAACAATTCCTGGCGGCTTTGCCTCTGGTGCCCGGAGTTGTGCGCTCCCCCGATGGAAAGATCAACATCAAGGGCTCTACAGAAGGCCAGAGCATGCTGCTGGTCGATAACACCGAAATGGTGGATCCCATTACCGGCAGCTACTCGATCGACCTTCCTCTCGATGCCATCGAATCGGTGGACGTGTCCAAGGCGCCTTACAATGCCGAATACGGACACTTTTCCGGAGGTCTGACCACGGTTGTCACCAAACCTCCTTCCAGCAAATGGGATTTTCAATTGTACGATGTCATCCCCTCGTTCCGGGGTGTAAATGGGCACCTCGAGGGCGTCGATGGCAACACCCCTCGCGTCAGGTTTACCGGGCCGCTGGACGGTGACCGCCTGACCATGGCGGAATCCTTCTCCTACTTCATGACCAAGCAAGTAGTGCGCGGACTGCCTTGGCCAAAAGATCAAACCATTCACCAAGGCTTCACCTCCTTCACCAATTTCCAATACGTCGTTTCCTCGCAACACCTTCTGACGTTCAATGTACACATATTTCCCGCCCGTCAGGAATTCGCGGATATCAATTCACTGGTACCCCAAAGCGCCTCGTCGAACTACGGCCAGCGCGGCTTTTCCCTTGGCCTGAAGGACCGGCGCGTATTCGCCTCAGGAGGGCTTCTCAGTACCACGTTCCAGTACACTCGATTCTCGAGTTACGGCCACGGACAGGGAGTTGCTGACATGCAGGTGACGCCGAACGGCTGGGGCGGCGACTTTTTCAACGCTTATACCCGCACCGCCGACAAAGGAGAGGTGCGGGAGACCTTTCAATTCGCGCAATTTAATTGGCACGGAAAGCACGAGTTGAAAGTCGGGGGCGACGCCGTGTTTCGGACCTTCCGCGGCGCAAGCCGCTCGATGCCGGTCAATGTTCTGAGGGCGGATGGGTCGCTAGCGGAGCAAATTGCTTTTAGCGGGCCGGGAACGCTGGACGCGCATGATACGGAAGTCGGTGTTTTTGCCCAGGATCACTGGGCATTCGGAGAGCGGTTTGCACTCGACGCTGGTTTGCGCTTTTCCGGGCAAACCCTGGGCACGGCAGCGGCTATCGCGCCTCGATTGGGATTTGAATATGCCCCGGGCAAGAGCAACCGGACGATATTGCGCGTGGGAGCCGGTGTTTTCTATGCCGGCATGCCTTTGCTGGGCGGCAGCTTTACCGGCAACCCTAACCGCACCATCACCCTTTTTGATCCGCAGGGAAATCCGCTGGGACCGCCCGTGACTCTACAGAATGTTTACGCGCTTCTAGAGGATAAGCGATTCCAGATTCTGCCTCCGGGCCAGGACCTGGACAGCACACCGTACGACGTGACCTGGAATGCAGAGCTCGACCGCGAGGTTGGGTCGCGCGTCACCCTTCGGCTCAGCTATCTCGCCAGCCGCACCTATAATCTGTTCGTCGCAGGGCCTCAGCAGTTGCCCGGGAGCAATCCACTTCTCCTTATGACCAACACCGGGGGCTCGCGCTACCAGGAATTCGAATCTACTCTGCGATATCGCACCAGTAAGCTTGCCGACATGAATTTTACTTACGTTCACAGCTCGGCGCGTGGAGACCTGAACGTTCTCTCTCAGGTGTATGTGCCCTTCGAAGAACCTGTCATCCGGCCAAACTTCTTTTCGGCTTTGAACTCCGATGTTCCAGATCGATTTCTAACTTGGGGACAGTTCCAGCTTCCTTGGAAGATTACCGTCAGCCCGGTTCTAGACGTTCACACCGGGTTTCCGTATTCGGCGGTCGACGTGCTGCAAAACTACGTGGGCCAGCCCAACAGCCTGCGACTTCCCACCTTCATGTCCATCGACCTTAAACTCTCCAAAGACTTTCGCATTCCCTTCCTACCTTGGGTGAGGAACCACACGCTCCGAGGAGCCATCGGTGTTTATAACGTCACCAACCACTTGAATCCGCGCGACGTCTACAACAACGTCGCGTCGCCTTATTTTGGCCACTTCGCCGGCCCCCAACACCGGACCTTCGAACCGTTCCTGGATTTGGAGTATTGAGGTTGACGAATGAAATTCGTGAAGCCCTTGTGCACTCGACACGCGCCTGCAATCTGTGTTGGGGCCATCCATCTTCTCGTGAAGAGCATCATAATGTCCCTGCCAGAACAGGGTTAATTCCGGAGGTCTTCATATATGGAAAAGCGGACGTGTATGTTCGCCCCGTCAGTATCCTTGGCCCTCCTTTGTTGCTACGTGCAGGGTGGTTTTGCTCAAAACCCACCCGCGGCTCCAAATTTGTTACCTTTGACCGTACAAGTAGGAACGCCCATTCAAATCGCTTTGACCAAGAAAGTTCCCGTCAAACATGCCGGTATTCCCGTCGAGGGTAAGGTGGTCGAGAATGTCTACGTGTTTGATCATCTGGTAATTCCTGCGGGGAGCCGGGTGATGGGTCAGGTGACGAAGGTGGATAACGCTCCGCGTAAACAGCGAGCCCTTGCCATCGCCAACGGCAACTTCACGCCCTTGCGGCACGCGCAAGTAGATTTCAACACCCTGGTCGCGGCCGATGGGAAACGCATCCCCTTGCAGACTCACGTGATCCAGGGTGCGCCCAGCATGGTTCATATGGTCGCGGGCGGAAACGAAAAGAAGAAAAAAGGACGCGTCGCGAGCAAAGTGGAAGAAGTTCATCAGCAGGTCTTGAATCAAGAAGAGGCCGCGATCAACAATGTGACCGCGCCGGGCAAGGTGCAGCGGCTGAAGGCGGCGCTGTCAGCAAGATTACCCTACCATCGACCGTCTTTGCCGGTGGGCACGAACTTCACCGCTGAACTCAAAACGCCTTTGACCTTTGGTACGGAAACTCCCCCCCCTCAGGAGTTGGAGAAAATGGGAAGCGTCATACCACCTGGAAGCCTCGTCCACATCCGCTTAGTTTCGCCCCTGAGTTCAGCGACCGACCATCGGGACACTCCGGTTCGTGCGGTGGTATCACAACCTCTTTTTTCTTCTGACCATACCCTGATCCTCCCGGAAGGCGCGCGGCTAAACGGGACCATCATGGAAGCGGTTCCTGCCCGTCTATTCGGCCGGAACGGACAACTCCGCTTTACGTTTCGGCAGTTAGAGCTTACCCCCGGCGCGCCCCGCAAGGTTGAGGCCAGCCTGCAAGCAGTCGACGCTGACTCAGAGGGTCACTTGCAGCTCGATGCCGAAGGCGGCGCCCATGCTGTAACGCCCAAGACGAACTACGTCATGCCCGCCATCGACGTCTTGCTGGCGGCCACGTCTCTGGACCTCGACGAAGGGCGCGGAATCCACGCGGGCGCCGTTGGGCATGGTGCGGACTATGGCGGAGCAGGAATAAGGGGTGTAGCAAGCCTGGGATTCGTGGGCGCCGTGGCCAGCCTGCTGGCTCACTCACGTCCAGTCAGCGCTGGTTTTGCTTTCTATGGCGCGGGTTGGGCGGTTTATTCTCACTTTGTGGCGCGTGGCGTGGACGTGGTCTTCCCTAAGAACACACCCATGGAGATCCGCTTTGGGACCCATGACGGCTCAGCACCTGCTTCTCCAAGCAATCACTTTGTTTCGCAGGTTGTTAAACAAGATAAGATCTCCTGATCGCCAGGTGTTTCGCCCCGCCTTTCCCCTACCTGAAAACTACTTCGTTGCAGTTGGGTGGCCGGCTCCGGTCGCTGGCGCCGGCTTGGGCGTCTCGGGTTGTCCCGCTAGCACCTCGGTGACCGAATTGGGAAGCTTGTCCGCATTCGCCAGCAGCAGCGAGATCTGCCACATC
>JBKQVI010000230.1:0-5412 GCA_052139985.1 Terriglobia bacterium | reverse complement strand
TGCGGGAGCTTGCTCCCGCTTTCTGGGCTGGCAGCTTGCTGCCCGCCCAGAGCTCGCCAGCGAGCAGGCGAGCAGAACGCGGCAGCGAGCTGCCGCACTCCATAAGTCGCCGCGATCTCCATGATCCTGTTATCTTACGGTTGCGGGACTTTGACGTACCCCTGTGCAATGCATACGCCCGCCTTGTCGTACTCTGTCAGCGTTTGTTATGCTGGCCAGCTTACAGGCGCACGCCGCCGGGGATACCAGGATGCCGCTGGCGCAGAGAAATGACTTTGTCCGTGCACAATGTCCGTCTTTCGGAAAATCCACCCAACACTGTCGTGCTGAGCGAAGCGAAGGACCCCGGTAGTTCGCGGTTGATGCACAGAGCAAACTACGGGGGTTCTTCGCCCAAAATGCGGGCTCAGAATGACAGCGCGTACGATTGTTGCGCAAAATGTGTGAATCCCCAGCCCTTGCGTGTGCCCGCGCGAAATAGGAAAGCGGCGCTAAACGCGTCTCCGTTAGCTCTCGTGCTCGTTGCGCTGCTCGCGAGTCTTACTCCTGCCTCCGACTCCCCCCAAAATCCCAACACTGCGGATCGCAAATATCTCATCGGCGCTGTCAAGCGTTTGGAAAAGAAACTGGGTTTTCGCCGCACGAAGAATTTCGAGAAGGAGTCCGGGGAAGCCGCGGTGGCTTATCGGTGCTACTACACCGGCAAGCTGGAGCTGCCCGATTCCTACTCCGGACTGCAACTGGTGGCGGGAACAAAGGCCGACTGTCCTCTTGATACGGAAAAATACGACGTGTTCTTCTACCCCATGGACGCGAACGCCAGCGGGAAGACGCCTGTCTCCGCTTCCTTGGCGCATGAGTCCACGGAGCGCTTCCTGGTGGTCGTTCCGCATGAGGATTTCCACGCGAACAAGGAGCTAAGCAAGCTGCCTGAAACCTGGGGCGAAGCGTCGGCAACTTTAATCGGATTTCTTGCCGCCGGAGAAGTGGCGCGGCAACAGTTTGGCGAGACTTCAGAGGTCTATCAAAACCTACAGCGCGAGCCGGAGCTTTTCGCGCGCAAAGCGGAAATCGTGAATCGCTACCACGCGCAATTGACTCGATTGTATGCCGCCGCGCGCGCCGGCCAAATCTCGGAACACGACGCCCTGGCGCAAAAGCAGCAGGCTTTCGAGGAGCTGCATCAGGCGTGCATGGCCATCGGCCCCGAGCCGAAGTCGTTCAACCGATGTCTTGCCGCCAACAACAATGCCGGGCTGGCCTTCGATGAGACCTACACGAAGTATTATCCGCTGATGTATCAGGTCTACGAGGCACAAGGCCGCGCGCTCAAACCGACCGTCGAAGCGCTCGAAAGGGCACTAAAGGTCTCGACGGAGGCGCAGGCGTTACGCAATCTGCAGTTGAAACGGGAATAGACGGGAAACGATTTGCCTGTGCCGCGGTTTTCCGGCTTAAGGGCGTTTCACACAGAGGTCACAGAGTTCTCACGGAGGACGCTGAGAAAAGCAGGGTATCTCCGCGGCCTCTGTGAGCCACTCTCTGTGTACTCTGTGAGAAACGCTTGGTAGCGCGAAATCGAAAATCGTCAATCGGCAATCGACAATTCCAGGACCTCGCGCAATTCCTCCGGCGTGAGCACCAATGGATTCCCTTTCATACTGCTGGCCTTGGCCGCATCGGCGACGAGCGGCGCGACGTCTTGTTGCCCTATTCCGTAGGCGTTGAGGGGCGGGATTGCAAACTCGTGGCAAAGCTCGCGCGTCCACACAACTCCATCATCAGCACTGGCGGCGGGCCGCCCAGTGAGCATACGCGCCACCTCTTCGTAACGGCGTAGCGCGTCGCTTTGGGGTGCGCGGGCGCGCAGGGCTCGCAGATTCATCTCCATTCCATAAGGTAGGATGGCCGCGCAAATCGCTCCATGCGGCGCGGGAAACCTGCCGCCCACGGGACCGGCAAATCCGTGGACCACACCCAGGCCGGCGTTGGCGAGGGCGAGCCCACTGAGAAGCGCCGCCAGCGACATATCCCGCCGCGCTTCCAGGTCTTGCCCGTGGTGAAACGCCCGGCGTAGGGACCGCGCCGCCAGCGGGATTCCCTGCACGCAGAATCCGTCGGTCATGGGATTCGAGCGGATTGAAACATAAGCCTCAATCAACTGCGTCAGAGCGTCGAGTCCGGTGCGCGCGGTAACGACCGGCGGCAGGCCGAGAGTCAGCTCCGGGTCCACCACTGCGAGGCACGGCAAAAGCAGCGGGCTGCGCAGGCTGACCTTAACTCCTCTCGTGGCAGTCGTTGTAGCCGCCGTTGTAGCGACCGATGTAGAGCCGGGCTTGAGCCCGGCATCGGGGAGTGCCGGGCTCAAGCCCGGCGCTACACCCTGCGCAACATCGTGCGCAGCAGCCTGCGCGTGCACGCCGAGCACGGCGTTGCGCGTGACCTCCGCGCCTGTCCCCGCCGTGGTGGGTACGGCAATGAAGGGCGCCCCGGGATTCTGAATGGCATTCCCTTTGCCCACCACCTCCAGATAATCCATCAACTCGCCGGGATTGGTGAGAAGAGCGGCGACGGCCTTTCCCGCGTCGATCACGCTGCCTCCGCCCAAGGCCACGACCACGTCGCACTGTTCCTGGCGTGCTTGCCGCAATCCTCCGATAATCAACTCGACCGTGGGCTCGCCCGCCACCGCCAGAGTCGATATCTGCAGACCCGCGGCATCGAGGTCCGCCCGCAGGCGCTCGCTGCGCTCCGACGGGTGGCCGGTGACCAACAGCACCCGCCGTCCCCATTGTTTGGCCGACGGCGCCACCTGCCGGAGAGTGCCTTCGCCGAAAATGATTCGCGACGCCGTGGCGAATTCGAATTGCATCACCGCTTCACCAGCCTTCCTCGCCGGGAAACACATTCGAGTATTTCACACTCGAGCGAGGTTCCGCCATCAAGGGCTCGACCCGGTCGCGCCACATGGCGTAATGCGCGGTCGCCTTGTGCGCCACCGTGGCCTCGACGCTACGATAAACCTCGACCAGCACGAACCGCGTGGGGTCGTCATTCTGCTGCACCACATCAAACCGCGCGATGCCCGGTTCCTTGACGCTCTGGCTCGCGTTCTCGATGGTCGCTTGTTTAAAGGCTTCGACGCCATCGGGCTTAACTCGCACGTGAACGTGAACGATTAGCATGATCTAAACCCTCCGTCATTTGCGGCGTTCTTGCCCAGTAAAAACCGTGATCCCCGGACGTGGCACGCGCATCTTGCCCGTGCGGGATCATGGCCAGGATGGCCATGCCACGAGAGGGGGTCAAGCTGTCCCTGCCAGGTTGAGCGCTTTCTTCATTGCCGCCGCGGTTGCACGGCAAGCCTGGTCGATGGGCATGGCGCGCAGCGCGGCATTAAACGGCTCCGCTTGAATCGGCCCGTCATAGCCGATCTCGAGCAGCGCGCTGAGAAAATCTTTCACCGGAATCACTCCGGTTGCCGCCGGCAGCTCGCGCGCACCGTCTATCAGCTTGTCCAGAGGAATGCCCGCGGGCGCATCGTTGAGGTCCACGGTGACCACGTCCTGGCTGCGAAGGGTCAGCAAATCGGCCTCTGCCTCCTCCGCGTTGAACCAGTGCCAACTGTCGAGCTGAATCCCCAGGTTATCGGTCCCGATGGCAACCATGAGCTCCTTCGTTTCACTCATCGTGTGAACGAACGGGTGCCGGCGGCTTCGCCATAAAGTCTTCGGCGCGACGTATTCAAGCCCTAGACGTTGGCCGTGATCCCGGAGCACCTCAGCGCAAGCGCGCAGGCGGCAAGCGTGCGTGCGGAAGTTCTGAAGGTAGGTCAGATCATCGCTAAAGGGCAGAATGTAGGTGCTGACGCGCGGCACGCCCGCAGCCTGCAATATTTTGGCGGCGGCGGGCAACTTCTTCAAATCGTCGCTGAAGGTCTGCTCATCCTTGCGGAAATTTACCGGCAGGCCCGCCGCGCCCAGCTTCAGGTTCTTTGCCTTCAGGCCGTCGAGCAGCTTCTTCAGTTGATCGTCCGAAAGTTTCGAGAAGTAATCCGCGTCGGGGTCAACCCCTTCGAAGCCGTACTCGGTTGCAAGCTCGACGGATTGCTGGAAGGTCCCTTTGAAGCCGATCCGGCCCAGGCTGAGGATAACGTAGAACTTTCGCGACGGCGGTTGGGGCGCAGGCGCTGCGAGTAGCGAGGCGTGGACGGCCCCCGCCGCCCCCAGGCCCGTTGCGGTGATGAATCCACGGCGGCTTAGCTCATTTTTCATGACACCTCCAGCGCAGCAGAGAATTCGACTCAATTCAATCCGAAACTCGCCACCTGCCGCCACTGCCGCGGCTCGCCGTGCGTCCGGTAGAGGTGCAGGCTCCGCACCTTGAACTGAACATCGAACCGGGGCCCCAATTCAGCAATCACTTCTTCCTTTAAGCTGCGTGGGAAATTCCCGTAAAGGAGACTCAAGTGCGGCATGAAGGCCGGCTCGCGGCGATGGCCAAATGCCTGGCAGGCAGCTCGGTGCGCTTTCCGCAGCGGCTCCCTGAGCGCCGCGTGAACGAAAACGCTGCGAAAATACTCGTCGCGGAAATCGATCTCTTCCAACCGGATGGGGAACGGGCGGAGAGCAGCGGCCACGCTCGCGGATTGGCGGATCAGCTCACCGCGCGCACCCACGCAGCCGCCCAGCAGCGTTACGTGCGGAGGAAACTGCGGCGCGGCATACCGGGCGCTCAATCGCCGGAGAATCTGCGAAAGGCGAAAGCACACGTCTGCCCGGGGCATTAACCATAAGGAGTATTTTTCACCGGCAGGCAAGTGGCTCACTGGCTTACCTAAGTCCGCGCGACATGAAGGGCAAGGCGTAAAGTTTAAAGTATAAAGGGTAAAGGCTGAACGGCGACGATGGCACTTCATCCTTCACCCTTCATACTTCATCCTTTAGACTTTGTTCTTACTGCCCCTCTTTGAGCTCGCGAATCCAGAGATTGCGATACTTCACGGGATGGTTGTGATCCTGGAGTGCGAGCGGAAGCTTTTCCGGCGTCACCTTGTAGGGCGGACGCTGGTGGTTCTCGGTGGGACCCGTGAGTTCCACGTGATCTTGCACCAGGACGCCGTTAAAGAACACGGTTATATTTGTCTTCCGCACCACGTTTCCGCTGGCATCAAAGCGCGGGCCGTGGAAAACGATGTCGTAGGTTTGCCATTCGCCGGGCTTGCGCGCGGCATTGACCTGGGGAGGATACTGGCCATAAACGGCTGCGGCTTCACCGTCGGCGTAGGTCACATTATCGTAAGAATCGAGAACCTGAATCTCGTAAAGCCCGTGCAAGAAGACTCCGCTATTGCCGCGGTCCTGGTCCGTGCCATGAGGCGGATTCGGGGCGGCCCATTCCACGTGCAATTGG
>JBKQVI010000229.1:0-3421 GCA_052139985.1 Terriglobia bacterium | reverse complement strand
AATGAGCGCCACGACATACGGTACCATCACTCCACAATGGTTTTGCGGGGCCGCGATAGCGCCCCCGCAGCCGCTTTGAGCGGCTCACTGTTTTTAAAGCCTCCGGCTTTGCCGGAGGATACTTACTCCGTTCGGGTCATCCACATCGTTCGTGATAGTTGCGACGACGCTGTTGGTGCTAGTATTAATTACCTGGATTTTTCCCCCAGGGTTCTCCTCGCTTTTCCATCGCCCCTTCCTCCCGCCATCGGACCCATCACGGTCCTTGGCCAGTAAGCGCCGGGAGAGTCCCAAAGTACCATGGACAGAGGTGCGGCCCGGGGGGGGGCAAAAATGTACGCAGGGGGGACCCTATGATCCGGCCGCTGCTATTTGCCTTAATCTTCTTAGGAACGACTCAGGCGTTGATCGCGCAATCGGTTGGGGCGGTTCTTCCCACTTTCCCCGCCCAGTGCCATGGATGTAGAATACAGGTAGTATCTCGAATAGGGGATGCCATGAGAAGTGCCCGGCGTCGCAAATTGCTCTATCTGGGGTTTGGGTCGGCGATTCTAGTGGTCACATCATATTGCTCGGCGCAAGAAGGCACCGAAGCGAACCCGTCGCTTGGTGATCTCGTGCGTCAAGTCCGAGCGGAGCGGGCGCAAGAAAAGTCACATCCTTGTCGGGTTTACACGAACGACGACTTTTCTCCTCATTTATCCTCCGAGGCCGGGACGGCGCAATCCGGGCCGGAGTCGACCCCTAAGCCAGAGAACCAGAACGGGCCGCCGTTACTTGTGAAGAGCGGGGCCACTCCAAGTGCCTCGGAGTCATACTATCGCGCCAAAATGAGGCAGCTTAGGAGGAAACTGGTGGCCGACCAAGAATCGTTCCGGGACACACTGGCAAAGATCAGGCAAACGTGGGACCCTTCCGGATACTACACCGGAGACGAAACGCCCGCCGACAAGTTCCCCTCTTATGTGCCTTATCATTTGGACGAACCCAACCAATATCAGAAACTCAAAGCAATAAGAGCTTCCATAGATGCGGATGAGAACGCTATATCCGCCCTCGAAGACCAGTGTCGCCGCGACGGCTGCTCTCCGGGTTGGTTGCGGTAACGGAACAACGGAACACAGCGACAGACGGAACGTTACACAAGTTTATTTTGTCAAACAATACGGAATAGGTATTGGAGTTCACCCCTAGGTTGAAACAGTGAAATGAGGGACAGTTTACCATTGGCTATAAAACTGTGGGTCCTGAGATTAGTGCATAGGATGATGGCGGCGGCTGGCGAAACGGAGGCGGGCTCTCCTGCAGAGCAACCCCCGAGGAATAGCTACCTGGAGACTCATAGGTGAGATAACGCAGGGGGCACGAAAAGGTGTCAGGAGCCTTTTTTCTCCCTCTATCAGAGAAGAATGCGCGTAAGACGAGCAAGGCGTATATTGCCCGTTGAAGGCGAAGTTAGGGTGGATATTGCGGGTAATAGGGTTTGCGCAATGTGGAAATGGTTGGCGATCTCGCTGGCAGTTTTCCGGTTGAGTGGCAGCTCTGCCGCCCAAATGCCAGCCCCAGCAGCCAGTGACCGCTTTCATCCGCCGGAATTGATCTCTGTTGCCGAGATTGCCGACGGGCCATGTGACTTCGTCGCCAACTTCGGGACGGCGGTTTTCGACATACTGATTGATGAGACTGGCCAGATCAAGGATATCGAAGTCCGCCGCGATTTATCTCCAAGCACGGTTGAGGCAGTACAAACGATCAAGCAATGGAAATTCTCGCCGGCCACGGTGGCAGGCAGAGCGGTTGCTTCCAGAATCACCGTGGCGTTTAACATCCGGCCACAGGTCCTTCTGGCTCAGCCAAGCCCCCTTCCCCCACTCATCCCGCAGACTGATCAAAATAGAATTCAGCAAGCTTTTCAGCCCGCCGAAGTGACGAGGAGCGCCTACCCGGAGTATCCTGTAAAAGCATTCCAGCCTGAGGCCGTCGTGCTGGAAGTCACCGTCAATGATACCGGCAAGGCGCTGGGATCGAGAGTATTGCTTGACCGTCCGCCCTTCACTCCGTTCGCGGTCGATGCGGTGAAGAACTGGCGCTTCATGCCCGCCGCATGGGAGGGAAGGCCCATCGCATCCAAAGTGATTCTGGCATTTGTGTTCAGGTATGCAAATTGGCCAGGGACTCCGGTTGAGATGGGTTTACCCGCATCCGAATGCCGGCCTATCGGGTCGGTTCCTTAAATCAACTTTACCTAGTCCGTTGGGAGACCCACCAGCTCTGCCGGGATTCTATTCGTCTCCTTTGGTGATACTGGCTTCGCTTTGGCTGCTCTGGGAGCTTTGAATGGTGCGCCGGTACCAAGGTGCAATCAAAGGAACATTTACGCGGGGGGACCTTGAAGAGGTCCAATGTCATTAGCCGTGGGTGAAGCCCACGGAAACGATGCCCCCGGCACGTTCTCAACCCCGCAGGGGTTGAATCTGGTCTGCTGCCGCGACAAGAGGTTCGACCCCTCCAGGGACGGCAACCCCAGGGGTTGGCATCCCCATCCGTGGGTTTCGCCCGCGGCTAATGATAGTGTTCCCCTTCGGGGAACTCGGTCGCGGCCTAAGGCCGCGGCGCCGATGCCAGACGGTGTTTGAAGCTACCCACCCATCTCCGCCGTGGCGAGGAAGCGCGGGGTGCGGCGATGCTGGGTGGCCTGCTCGAAGGCATAAGCGAGCTTGAGAAGGACGGGTTCGCTCCAGGCGCGCCCGAAGAATGAGATTCCCACCGGCAAGCCGAAAACGAAGCCCGCCGGGACGGTGATATGGGGGTATCCCGCCACGGCGGCGGGGGTGGAGCTGCCGCCAAGGTCGTGGTCACCGTCGATGTGGTCGGTCAAACACGCGGGCGAGCCGGTGGGCGCTACCAGCGCATCCAATTTGAACTGATTCATAACGGCGTCGATCCCTTGCGCGCGCATCAGGCTCCTGCTTTTGTCGAGCGCGTCCAGGTATTCCTTTCCATAGAGAGAGCCCTTTCCCTGCGCCTTGAGGAACAAGTCCTGTCCGAAGAAGGGCATTTCCTGTTCGGGGTGCTGTTCGTTGAATTCAATGATGTCCTGAAGGGAATGCACCGGCGCGGCGTCGCCGAGCTGCGCCAGATATCTATTCAGGTCGGCCTTGAGCTCAGTTAGAAGCACCTGGTCTTCCGTGCCGTCAAGCTGGTCGAGGGTGGTGATGTCCGCGGGATCCACGACCGTCGCGCCCTGGCGTTTTAGCTCATCAATCGCGGCATTCATCAATTTATCAACAGCCTCACTAAGGGGCTGTCAGGAAATAACCGTGTCAACTTCTGGGCAATAGACTATAGTTCCAGTCACCATGAAACTTGTCTCTCCTGAGCTGCAGTTCGGCCATCTGTTGGTCGGAGACCTTCAAGCCCG
>JBKQVI010000228.1:0-4250 GCA_052139985.1 Terriglobia bacterium | reverse complement strand
TCTCCGTAATCTACCACCCTTGGGGTGAAATCCCCCCACCAGTCTCTTCCTCACTCCCACCCCGCAATCCGGCCTCCGCACCCACCGCTGCCAAATCCCTACGGACGGATTACGGCAAGATGACGGGAAACTGGTCCATCTACTATTATTACGAAGGAACAAACACCGGAAGTCAACTTGCCGACGCCAGTTGGCCCGGTTTCCCGGATGCCACCGAGGTGCGGAACCAGCAGGCTACACTTAGCAACACTCGCATTATCAGCCCCACGGCGGTCAATGAGTTTCGCCTCAGCTTCACCCGCCTGCCCATTCAGACGATCCCCACTGGAACTGCGCCGACATTGAGCAGCATGGGATTTGTGACGGGCCCGGGTACGGACGGTATCAACCAGTCGGGCCCCACAGGCTATCTCGGGGTCCCGGGCGTCTCCACTAACGAGTTCAGTTTTGGCACGGTGGCTCCCAGCATTGCCAATCAGAACACCTATCAAATCTCGGATAATTTCTCCAAGATCTTAGGGCGCCATACGGTCAAATTTGGCGTCGACTTTCGTTACTACCAGATGAATCAGCGGAATGCCGGCGCTCCGGTCGGAGGATTCAGTTTCGACGGATCGGAAACGGGTTCCGACATTGCCGACTACCTGCTGGGTGCGCCTGCCAACTACACCCAGTCCAGCTTGCAACTTCTCGACTCACGCAGCAAGTATGGCTCGGCGTTCGCGGAGGATTCTTTCCATTTCAGGTCCAACCTGACGTTGAACTATGGATTGCGTTGGGAATTCAGTCAGCCATGGTACGACACTCAGAACAAAATCGTGGCGCTGGTTCCCGGCGAACAATCTGTCCAGTACCCCACAGCCCCCACTGGCCTGGTTTACCCTGGCGACCCGGGAGTGGCCAGAACTTTGGCGCCCACCACGTATGACAACTTTGCTCCGCGCTTCGGTATCGCTTACTCGCCCAATTACTCTGACGGAATCCTGGGGAAGATCTTCGGTGGACCGGGCAAGACGAGTATTCGACTGGCGGGAGGCATATTCTATACCGCCGTTCAGGACGAGACGCTCTATTGGATCCTGGGAACGGTACCGTTCGGCGAATACTGGGGATCGGCTGCTCCGCCCCTGTTCGAAGAGCCCTTCACGACCCGGTCAACTGGACAGTCCCAGGGAAATCCGTTTCCCTTTGTGATTCCGGCGCCGGGAAGCGCAGCGGCTAAGAACTTCAATTTCTCTGCCTACTACCCACTGTCCTCGACGCTGGGATACGCGACGGATAATAAACTTCCCTACGGCATGGACTACAACTTTACCGTCCAGCGTCAGCTCAGCAGCACGCTGGTGTTAAGCCTTGGCTACGTAGGAACCCTGGGACGTAAGTTGATCGGCATCCAGGAGGCCAATCCGGGCGATCCGAATCTCTGCCTCAGTCTGACGGGGTCGGGAGTAATGCCCGGTACGCCTCAGTGCGGACCGCGTCAGGAAGATCAGACCTTTACTCGCCCGGACGGCAGCCAGGTGTACGGAACGCGCAGTCCTTTCGGCCGCGACTTTTCAACATCCTTCTACGAAGGCAACTGGGCCAATTCCGAGTACAACTCGTTTCAGACAAGCTTGGAAAAGAAGGCCGGCCGTTCGTCGTTCCTGGTGGCGTACACCTATTCCAAGTCGCTGGATAACGGTTCCTATTTCAACGACCGTCTGAATTACCAGGACCACAGCCTCAGCCGGGCGCTTTCGAACTTTGATCTTACCCAAAACTTCGTTGCCAGCTACATCTACAACCTGCCTTTCGACCGGGCGTTCAGTTCTCTTCCCAAGCGCCTTGTCCAAGGCTGGAACATTTCTGGAATCACGCGGTTCGCCACGGGCTTCCCCGTCTCACTCTTCGAGGGCGATGACCGAGCCCTGAGAGGAACCTCCGGCATCGACATGCCTAACGTCGTCGGCCCCCTGGGAATCACCGGCAACCCCAGGAATTCCGCCACCCACGCTTGGTTCAACAGCGGCGCTTTTGCCGAGGAAACCCTCGGGCAAATCGGCGATGCCGACCCGCGATTCTTTCATGGACCAGGCATCAACAACTGGACCCTGGGCCTGCATAAAGACACGCAGCTCCGGGAAAGCATGAACCTGCAAATCCGCTTCGAGGCGTTCAATACCTTTAACCACGCGCAGTTCTCCACCCCCACCGGGTCGTACACCAGCGGCCTGTTTGGGGATATCACCGGTGCGGCATCCCCTCGTATCATGCAGGTTGCCGCTAAGATTACCTTCTAACGGGCTTCCCGCGAACCACAGCCAATGCAGAGAAGCGGGCCCACGTTGAAGCCAAACTGAAGATCGTGCCCAAAGACCGCAGACATGCCAAAGTACGGCATGTCTGCGATTTCCTCGGGCGCATCAAACTTCCCGGAGCCCCCGGACCTCAATTCAAGATCGAGAACGATCGACCCTCCACTAAAATTTGCCATGGGCGAATTGTCTGTATAGACTGTTGGCGTGCGTTGCGCGTCACCGCAGTTGTAGCGCCGTCCTTTAGGGCGGCACATGCCGGGCTAAAGAGGCTGCGGAAAAACGTGTAGCGGCGGGTTCACCCCGCCATTCGCACGTTGCAGTGGTTGGCGTGATGGCGACGTAAAGTCGCCGCTACATCGCATTCCCAGGGTTTTTCCGTAGCCTGTAAAGCCCGGCGCTACAACGGCAACGCAGATCGACGCATTATCGGGAACAAGAGGTCATCGTGGAAAAAGTCAAACGTCGAACATTTCTGAAGTCCGTAACCGCAGGTTTAGCGTGCGGTCCGGCAATCCTGAAGGCGAGCGTGCCCAAAAGCCACGACATTCGCATTGAAGATGTAAGCATCGAGTTCAAGGATTACAACTACCGCGTCCCCATCAAATTCGGCGGTATCGTCAGCTCCCGGATCACTCTCTTGAATGTAAACTGTACCGTAAGCTCCCTGGGCGGCAAGACCGCCAAGGGCTTTGGCGGGATGCCGCTCTCCAATACCTGGTCGTTCCCCTCCCGAGTCCTCTCGTACGAAGCCACGCAAGGCGCCATGAAAACCCTGGCCGGACGCATTTCCACCTTGACGGCGAGCTACAAAGAATACGGCCATCCCATCGAGCTCAACTGGGCGCTGGAGCCGCAGTATTTAAAGGCTGCCGAAGAGATCACGCAGCAGTTAAAGCTGGCCGAGCCCATTCCCAAGCTTTGCGCGCTGGTTACGGCGAGCGCGTTTGACGCCGCGGTCCACGATGCCTACGGCAAACTTCACGGGCTGAATTGTTACCACACGTACGGACCCGACTTCATGAATCGCGACCTCTCCTACTACCTGGGCCCGGAATATAAGGGAGAATACCCGGAAAAGTACGTTCTGAAGGAACCCAAACCTCGCATGCCTCTGTACCACCTGGTTTCAGCCATCGATCCGCTGGTGGAATCGGACATCAAGCATCGCGTCAACGACGGCTTGCCGGAAACGCTTCCCGAGTGGATCAACTACAACGGGCTGACTCACTTCAAAATCAAGTTGGACGGCGACGACTTGAAATGGGATTCGGACCGCGTGCTCAGCGTCGATCGAATCGCCACCGAGACGGAGGAAAAGCGCGGGGTCACCGGCTGGGTCTACTCGCTCGACTTCAATGAGCGCTGTCCCAACGTTCAGTATCTCGTCGATTTCCTGCACATGGTGGAGCAAAAATCGCCCGGTGGATTTGCGCGAATTCAGTACGTGGAGCAGCCCACGGCGCGCGATCTCGATACGCACCGGCAGAACGTGATGTTTGAGGCGGCGAAACTAAAACCCGTGGTCATCGATGAGTCCTTGACCGATCTTCACGCGCTTCTGCTCTCGCGTGAGATGGGGTATACTGGCGCGGCGCTAAAAGCCTGCAAGGGCCAAAGCAATATGATGATCCTCACGCCGGTGATGGAAAAAAACAAAATGTTTCTGTGTGTGCAGGACCTGACGTGCCCCGGCGCTTCGCTGATTCAGTCCGCCAGCCTCGCCGCGCACGTGCCGGGTGTCAAAGCGATCGAAGCCAATTCGCGGCAGTACGTGCCCGCCGCCAACAAGGGTTGGGAGAAGCGCTTTCCCGGCATCTTTCATATCACCGACGGCACCATGGATACTTCGCACTTGAATGGTCTCGGCATCGGCGCGGTGTGAAGAAACGGATGTACCACGGGCATCGTGCCCGTGTCAGGACATGGCCAAGATGGCCATGCCACGAGTCG
>JBKQVI010000227.1:0-13965 GCA_052139985.1 Terriglobia bacterium | reverse complement strand
CGGGCTTGAAGGTCTCCGACCAACAGATGGCCGAACTGCAGCTCAGGAGAGACAAGTTTCATGGTGACTGGAACTATAGTCTATTGCCCAGAAGTTGACACGGTTATTTCCTGACAGCCCCTTAGTGCCGTATAGCCCTCTCGGCAAGGGCTTCCTGACGGGCAAGATCGACGAAAGCGCGAAATTCGACAGCTCCGACTTCCGCAGCACCCTCCCGCGCTTTACGCCGGAGGCTCTCAAGGCGAATCAGGCCTTGATCAAACTCTTGGGCAGCATCGCGGAACGCAAAAAGGCGACTCCGGCTCAGATCGCACTCGCTTGGCTGCTCGCGCAAAAGCCGTGGATTGTTCCGATCCCCGGCACGACGAAGCTGAACCGCTTGGATGAAAACATCGGGGCACTCTCAGTCGAACTCACGCCCGAGGACGTGCGCGACATCGATATCGCCGCCTCACAGATCAAAGTGGAAGGATCTCGATACCCGGAACGCTTGGAGAAAATGACAGGTCTCTGAACGGCAAAAATGTGTCCTCTGGTGGGCAGAATGAGGTGCTGCGCGCCCGACGGCACGACCCCTGTCACAACCGCACAAGGAGCGTCGATCATGACAAATAGAAGAATATCTATTCTTGTGATGACAGTGCTGGTCGCGGCGCTAGCCGTCTTTGTCGCCACAGCGATTGCGGACGAACACTCAGGAACATGGAAGTTGAATCCGGCCAAGTCGAAGTATAGCCCGGGACCGGCACCGAAGGATCTAACGGAGACAATTCGACTAGGCGCAACGTGAACAACGTCGTTGTCATCGACAAGCAGTAGGATAAATTCCCAAAGTTGAGAAGTGAGCGGCTCGCGACGCTTAGGAGGTGCCACGATGACCATATGGTCGAAACATGAACTGGGCACGACCGCTGGGGCCGATGACCTGCACATCTCACCGTTCCGTGAGGACGGGGTGACGTACGGCACTCCGACATGGATTTGGTCCGTCGCGGTCGAGGGCGCGCTCTACGTGCGCGCGTACAACGGGCGGAACTCTCGTTGGTATCAGGCCGCGGTGCGTCAGAAAGCGGGTCGGATCACTGCCGCCGGCAGGACGAAGGAAGTTACCTTCGAGCCGGTCGAGGGGCCGACTAACGACTTGATCGACGACGCCTACCGGGCGAAATACAAGGGTAGCCCATACCTCACTTCGATGATCGGCGCCCGCGCCCGCTCCGCGACAGTCAAGGTTATGCCGCGCGAGACCAGTGTATGATCTTCAGCGCGATGGGAGGCCCGGTCGAGGAGGGTACAGGCCCGAACGGTTTGGGAGATAGGAAGATCAATTTCACTTGAAGGAGTCAGCGAAATGGAGATTAAACGAATTGGCTCGCAACCTTCCGCTAAGGGCCCGTCAGAATGGTTCACTGGCACGGTACGGATCGATCCACTGTTTCAGGCGCCCGATCCGGCATTCGTTCAAGGCGCCAGCGTAACTTTCGAGCCGGGCGCGCGGACGGCATGGCATACGCATCCGCTCGGTCAGACCCTCATCATCACGGTCGGCTGCGGCTGGGCCCAGCGTTGGGGAGGCCTGGTCGAAGAGATCCGCCCCGGCGATGTGGTCTGGTTCGCGCCCGGTGAGAAGCACTGGCATGGGGCCGCACCGACCACGGCAATGACGCACATCGCCATTCAGGAAAAGCTCGACGGTAAGGTTGTCGAGTGGATGGAACAGGTCAGTGACGAGCAATATCGGAAAGAGGTAATCTCGAAGGCATGAGGATTAATGGTAAAACTTCGCCCCCGCGGCGGGTGGAGAAAGTTGCGGGATCAAACGAACCAGACACGGCAAAGTTGGCCCGCTTGATCGCCGCGTATGCCCCTCACGACGGCAGCTTTGAGCTGCGCATTCCTGGTTTGCACGCCAGCCGCTTTTCACGAGTTAACAAGGAATGTGTGCATGCCCTCGGGTTGCCCTCCTTGTGTATCGCCGCGCAAGGAGCGAAGACCGTCATTGTGGGGCAGGAGGTCTACGAGTACGACGCGTCGCGAATGATCGTGTTCTCGTTGGCCCTACCCGTTGCCGCCCAGGTCACGCAAGCCAGCCATTCCGAACCTTACCTCGCTCTCAAGCTGGACCTCGACCCGCTCAAGATTAGCGAGCTTGTAATGAAAGTCTTTCCGAATGGTCTGCCTCCAGTTCAAGAGAGAAGAGCCATTTATATCACTGCGGCCGACGTGAGCATTGCCAATGCCGCGACCAGACTGATGGAGTGTCTTGCGCAGCCCGGCGACATTGAACTACTCGCCCCGCTTGTGGTGGACGAAATTCTGATCCGGCTACTCCGCAGCCGCATTGGTGTCCGCGTGGCGCAAATGGGTATTGCAGAGTCCAGCGTCCACCGGCTCGCGAAGGCGATTTCCTGGCTGCGCGTAAACTTCTCTCAACCCATGAAAGTTGAGGAACTGGCTGAACAAGTGCACATGAGCATTTCCTCTTTCCACGATCACTTTAAGTCCGTTACTTCCATGAGCCCCTTGCATTATCAAAAAGTGTTGCGCCTCCAGGAGGCGAGACGTCTGATGCTGTCGACGATGATGGATGTGAGTACCGCGTGTCAGCGCGTGGGCTATCTAAGCGCTTCGCAGTTCAGCCGAGAATACAGCCGCTTCTTCGGGAGTGCGCCGACCAGGGATATCGCCAGGTTGCGTCAAGACACTCGACTCTGGTCTGATCCATCCCGGACCGTAGACTAATCATGCAAGAGTTTAGGTGAGCGTCCTCGTAATCTCGCGAGACAGGGGATTACATCAACGGCTGCCAAACCGTGGATGTGCCCTGCGCTGTCGGCTTGCGCGCGGCAGGGTAGGGGCAACATAAATGTAGAGACTCCAGTCCCCTCCCCCCTTTCGGGGAGAGGGACCGTGAGTGAAAGTATGGCAGTGTCCAGCGGGGGTTAGTGTTCTTTCCAAAGGGTACCAAAGGGTACAAAACGGTCGAAAGAGGTCAGAAAAGTAGCTTCAGCCCGAACTGGATCTGCCGCGACGTGGTTGCCGTTGAAGTGATGACTCCGGCCGTCGGTGAGGGCCCACTGGTTGCCGACGTGTAGACCACGGGATTCGGCGTGTTAAAGTTGGTGCGGTTAAACGCGTTGAAAAACTCAGCGCGGAATTGCAGGCCGACCCTTTCCGATAGATTGAATTTCTTGGCCAGCGACAAATCCGTAGTCGCCAATCCTGCCCCTTGCAAAATGTTGCGGCCGACGTTGCCGTAGGTGCCCGCGAGGGGTTGAATAAAGGCGGCGGGATTGAAGTACTCATTGGGTCCGCCACCCATCACGGGTCCTGTAAAGGCGGGATTCCATGACGGCCGAACCGTATTGCGGCTGTCACCGTCGTTGGCGGGGTTATACGATAGTTGCGGGGTGAAGGGCAAACCGGATTGCAGGGTTTCAATTCCGCTGAGCTGCCAGTTTCCGAACACGCGATCGATCCAGGGGCCGCCCTGAAACGCCTTGCCGTTTCCAAATGGAAGGTCATAGGTGGCATTGACGACCCCGGAATGGCGAATGTCAAATGAACCCCGGCCGTAGTCCCAACTCGGCTCAAGGGGATTGGCGGCGAACGCAGGAGAGTTGGTCGCGACGCTGGTATTCAAGCTGTCGCCATTGTCGAGTGCCTTCGCGTAGGTATAGACCCCGCGAAACTGCACCCCGTGACTGAAGTGGTGATTCACGTCCACTTCCAGACCGTTATAGGAACTGACGCCCTCCGAGAACCAGTGAGTCGAGTTGGTTAAGGCGCTGTTGGCCAAGGCTGCGGTCGACGAGTTGTACCAGGTCCCAGCAGGATAGCTTGCCGGGCATGGCGAAGCCGGGCAAATTGTCGGAATCGGAACGTTGGCGTCGATGGAGAGAATTTCGTGGTATCCGTGCGAGCCGATATAGCCAACGCTGAGCGTAGTGTTGGGGGAAAGGTACTGTTCGATTCTGAAGGTGTACGATTCAATCGCCGGCGTCTGGAGGTTCGGCTGCACGCCGCTCGGCACAATTTTTGCCGCCTTATAAGTCGTGTCCGGAGCGATGCTCGAAAAGGGGATATTCTTGTCCGCAAAGACGGTGTTGAAAGGGCCGGCCTGGTCCAGGCGGTAATCCAGGGCGTCGTTCAGCGCGTAGTAGATGCCACCGCCGGCACGGATGATGGTTTTCTTTGAGGCGAAGGGCGACCACGCCAGACCCGCGCGGGGCGCAGGAAGGAACTTGGCGTTGTTCACGCTGAACACCGAGTTGCCGATCGTGGGCTCAGTCAAGAGCGCTCCGTTCGAACCCAACACGTAGTTTGAAGCGCGTCCGTGCGCCTCGTTCCAGCCATTCGTAAACTCACCGCGAAAACCCAGGCGAAGCTCGATGCTCGGCCGCAGTTTGATGGCGTCTTCGGCAAAGTATGCGCCCTCGAGTTGACGCCACGAGAGCGGCGTGTAGGTGGGAGCGTAGGTGTAGGTGCTTACCGTTCCCGCCAAGAAGCCCGCGAGATTGGAAAACGAAGCTTGTCCGTACTGGTCATTCAGCAAGCTGCTGTTGGATTGCAGCCGCTCAAACCACGTGCCCACAGTGAGCAGGTGGATGCCGTGCGTGATGGTCACCTGGTCGGCGGCCGTGAATAGGTTGCGCGCCGCCGCCAGGTTGCTGCCGGCGTTGGTGCCGCCGTTGGTGAGCTGCGACGCGCCATTCAGCGTAGTGCCACCGCCAATTACGAGCGCGCCGACGGGTTGGCCCGCGTGGATCCAGCCGCCCGGCACGGCGGCAGCAGCGCCGGTGACTCCGCTATTGAAATAGAAGCCGCCGCGTGAGAATCCGAATGTTGCCTTGTTGAGAATGTTGGGCGAAAAGACGTGCGTTTCGCTCACACTCGCCACCTGCTCGCGTAAGAACACATCGGTGATGCTGAACGGGTTGGTTGTGGGCGAGTTCCCTTGGCTATCGTCCACGGTGTAAACGCCCGCGAAGGAATCTTTGTCGGAGATGATCTGGTCCAGGCGTGTAGTGCCAAAATCCTCGCGGATATGCTGAAGGGGATTACTGAATGCCTTGGCGATTCCACTGTTCGCCCCGGTGGAGGTGAGCAGTTCCGGCCCGTTCGCCGCGGGCCACAAGCCCAGCAACGGTTGAATGCTGGCGACGGCAGCCGCCCGTGAAGTCGCGTCCGGCACGAGCGTCACATCGCTCAGACCGAGAACCTGGCGGTAGCCTTCGTAATTGCCGAACAAGAACGTCTTGTCCTTCTTGATGGGCCCGCCCAGCGATCCGCCGAACTCATTGCGCTCGAAGTTCGGAATTTGCGCCGAGTCGAAGAAATTCCGCGCATCCAGGGCGCTGTTGCGTAGGAATTCATAGGCATCGCCGTGCAACTGGTTCGAGCCGGAGGCGGTGACGATATTGATCTGCGCGCCGGGGCGTTTGCCGTATTCCGCGCCGTACGTGTCCTTCTCGACAGCGAATTCCCGCACCGCGTCCACACCCAGCAGTTGCCCGCTCGTCCCGCCTGGGGTGTTGTTGACCTCCGAGGCGCTGGTGAATTCCACCCCGTTCAGGAGGTAGAGATTCTCTTGCGGGCGCCGGCCCGAAACCGCAAACATGTTGCCGACGACGGAGTTCGACGTTCCGACGCCGCCCGCCCGCTGCGACGTGTAGTTAATGACGCCGGGATTCAGCGTCAGCAGTTGGTCGTAGCTCCGGCCATTCAGCGGCAGGTCCTTCACCTGGCGCTCATTGACCAGGCCCGATACGTCGGCGTTGGTCACACTGGGCGCGAAAGGAGCCGCTTCCACCTGAACCGTTTGGCGGATTCCCTCGATCGCCAGCGTCAAATCGATATTGGCATGCTGCCCCAGCACCAGTAGCACACTCCGTGTCGCGGTACTAAAGCCGGTCTTTTCCGCGGAAACTTCGTACTGACCCACGGCAAGCAGAGGAGCCTCGTATCGGCCCGCGCCGTCGGTGAGGATGGTGCGGACTGAGCCCTTCTCCGTGTTGGTAATCCTGATGGTGGCCTGGGGAATGGCGCTGCCGGTGGCGTCCGTTGCCACGCCGGAAATGGAGGCCTCACCTTGCGCACGAACGCGTGACGGCGCAAGGGTCATCGCCAGCCAAAGGACGGGCAGGGAAGTGATGAATAGAGCGGCTGCGCGCCGTCCGGCGCCCGCCCGGCGGCTTCTGTACACAGAACTTGTGCTGCGAATCTTGAACAGTCGACGTCTCATTGCCATCTCCTGGAGTAAGTGCGGGGTATCCGGTTCTCCGGACGCTTCCCGTTGATGGTGTTTAGGGGTAAGCCGGGGGGTTATTTGCCGCGCTTCGACGAATCGTCAAATCCGTCAAATGCAGACAAATTCAAAGAGGCGAGTACATCCCTGGCTCAGCCGACAACCTGCGCGGGCCGGCACATGAAACGAAAGCAGAAACAGGATATACCTTAAATGGATGTTTTGGGGGAAGTTCCTGCTCAACGTTGCTGTGCCGGCTAAATACAAAAGGGCCGACAACATTCTGCGCAAGGCGCAGGGCGACAACAACATTGAGCAAGAATTTGAGCCATACTATGGCTGATAATAAGCACATTCATTGATGCCGTCAAGCACTTTTGTGGTGCCCTGCGCGCAATCACGGCCAAGATGGCCATGGCACAAGGTGTGGCGCGGGCATCCGAAGCTGTGAAAGAATCCCGGAACGAGCAAAGGCATCTCGCGCAGAGCCGCAAAGGCGCAGAGGCCGAAAAGAAAGTAAAGGACTTACTTGCTTCGAATCTCTGCGTCTCAGCGTCTCTGCGCGAGATTCCCTATTCTTTCACACCTTCTCCTGCCGGCGTCTGGGGTTTGTACATTTCGGATGCCCCCAAAACCAAACCCTTAAACACCATAGTGCCGACTACATCAGCGGTTCGGCGACCAGTACAATCGACCACAAGTCGGCGCCGTAACTACCCAGATGCGGACTCTGGACCGGAATAGCTTCCGAGTGCGCCGTGATACAGGCTTGACCGTCAAAAATGAAACGCGGTTCAGATCCAGGCTTCGCGGACTCTGCCGGGTTGATCTCTATGCCTCGAAGCCCTCGCATTTCGAAAGAATGTTCATAACCCTCCACCTTAGACAAGATCGCGGACGGTCGATAACTATGCGCGATCCTCACCGCCGTGGCCAGTGGTCGTGTCGTCGGCAACTCTTCCGGGACAGATTGGCGAAGGGCTGCGTGTGGTGTGAACAATCGGCTCCGATTTGCGCGAACACCAATCGATCTGCGACTTCTCAGTCTTTCCCTCCTCGCATACTTGTATCTGGAACTCGGTGCTGGGATACTGCATTCATAGCGCAGCACGTTAAGCAACGGGGAGAAGCATTGGACT
Organism: Terriglobia bacterium; assembly: GCA_052139985.1. GTDB lineage: Bacteria > Acidobacteriota > Terriglobia > UBA7540 > UBA7540 > Bog-366. Next base: position 6,579 of record JBKQVI010000227.1, on the reverse strand, counting down.
GGAAAAGACATGGAGTAAAGATCGTGCACGCGGGTGGGTTGGACACGAACACGCCGCAGACCCCTGGAATGACCCGAGCTGCCGCCATTACTCACGCACGTACCGGGGCGAGTAAACTGTGGGCCGGTACGGTAGTCGTTCAGCCGGATGCCAGAACCGGTCCCCACCATCATGGCGAACTGGAGACGGTGCTTTACATCGTCCGAGGTCGTGCGCGTATGCGCTGGGGCGATCGGTTAGAGTTCTGCGATGAGGCCGGTCCTGGGGACTTCATTTACGTGCCGCCCCACGTCCCGCATCAGGAAATCAATGCCCGTCCGGATATCCCCTGTGAAGCCGTCGTAGTCAGAAGCGGGCAGGATCCGGTGGTCGTGAATTTGGATATCGAGAGTCCCGAGCATGGAGGTGAGAGCAACAGCGAGAAACCATTCCACCCTCGTCGCTAGGGTTCCATCTGCGTTGTCAAGAGCGACCACGCCGTTTGCCGAAGTGAGAGTCCCGGACGGCCACCTAGTTGTCAGCCTCCGGTTTGCCGGAGACTCTTCCACAATTCCGTTTTGTCCGGATGGCGCGTGATTCGGGAGGAACCCCGTCGGCTGACCGCGGCTGAGTTCCCGGCACCGAACTTCTGGCGCGGAATAATGCCGCGTAGCCCGCCAGAATTGCCGGTCGGGTTCAAAAACCGCTCCTCAGTTGCCTCGAAGGGCGGTCATGGGGGTGATACGGGAGGCTCGACGCGCCGGGATGTATCCGGCAAGAAAAGCCACGGCGCTAAGAAGCAAGATCATTCCCGCGAAGGTCGCCGGATCGGTAGGCTCGGTTCCGAACAGCAGTGAGGCAATCCCTCTGGCAACCGCGAGTGACGCCACGATTCCAATCGCAATACCGAGGAGCGCGAGTCGCAAGGTTTTGGCAATGATACCAGCCTGCACGCACGCCGCAGTCGCGCCCAGGGCCATGCGGATACCGATCTCCTGAGTCTGGCGGGTCACAGAGTACGAGATGACTCCATAGATGCCCAGAGACGCCAGAACCACCCCCAGCACGGCGAAGGCGGCGACCAGCAAAACGAAGAAGCGGCGCGGCGAGACGGCACGATCGACAAGCTGCTGGATGGGGCGGAATTCGGTAGCGGGCTGGCCGGGATTGAGTGAACGCAGCGTCTTCATCACGCTGGAAGCCAGCGCATTCGGCGGAAGTTTGGTGCGTACGACTAACTCCGCTCCCTCCGGTTCGGCCTGGGTCGTGGGAACGTAGACTTCGGGACTGGATCTGTCCTCCAGGCTGCTTTCGCGTACGTCAGCAATCACGCCCACGACGCGGGTGTAGCCACGGCCAATGCCCTGTGCCAAACGTCCCACCGGATTCTCGCCTGGCCACTCGCGGCGCGCTGCAGCCTCGTTGATGATGATCACGGGTTCGCTCTTGCTGGTGTCTTGCCAGCTGAAGTCGCGTCCCTCGCGCAGGTGCATGCCCATGGCATTGAGGTAGCCCGGCGTCACGATGTAGACGAAAGCATCGTAGTTCTTCTCCTTCGACTCGACGATGCCGTTTGCCGCCAAACCCCAGCTGCGATTGCGATCCAGCGGAAGCATGTCGGCAACCCCAGCGGCTTCGATGCCGGGAAGGGCGGTTACCCGTCGCAAAATTTCCTGAAGAATGACCCCGCGCCGGGTTCGATCGCCCCCGTCGTCGTAATCTATTTTGATGGCGGCGGCATGGTCCGGCTGAAATCCGAGATCCACGTCGAGAACGCGGAGAAAACTTCGGAGCAGCAGGCCGGCGCCGATGAGCAGCACGCATGCCAATGCGACCTCGGAGATGACGAGCGTCGCGCGCACACGCTCGCGCTTTCTGCCCTCACTCATTGCCGGGCCAGCATCTTTGAGAGATTCCTGCAGATTGCTTCCCGAAATTTTCAATCCCGGAGCGACGCCAAATAGAGCAGCGGCAAGGACTGCGATGAACACCGTCCAATATAGAGCGGCAGCATCGACTCTCACGCTGCTGAGTAACGGCAGGGCTATCGATCCTTGGTGAACCAAATAAGTGGTCGTAGCAAAGGCGAATCCCAGGCCAAGCACGGCGCCGATGCTCGAAAGCATCAGGCTCTCGGTGACGAGTTGACGGATCAGCCGCCCTCGTCCGGCACCGAGCGCGGTACGCATGGCAAATTCTTTACTGCGCGTGGCGGCGCGCGCCAGCAACAGGTTCGAAAGATTCACGCAGACGATGAGAAGAATGAGACCGACGGCACACCATAGCACGATCAGCGACCTGCGCAGTTTGCCGTTGACGTAGTCTTGCAGAGTCGAAAGTTTTGTGAGCACATCCGTGTCCCAGTAAGGATGGCCATCACCTTTGAGTTGCGGAAATAGGATGTCGCACTCGGCCTGCGCCTGAGCCACGCTCACTCCCGGCTTGAGGCGACCCACCACAGATACCATGTGCCCCCAGGTGCGAATGTCTTCCATGAAGGCGGGTCGGAAAAAGTCCATCTTTGAACCCGGAGCGAAAACAGCGCCGAAATCGAATGTGGGGGGAAGCACGCCGACCACCGTCACAACGTCTTGGTCGAGCCGAATGGATTGACCGACAATCGCTGGGTCCGCACCAAACTGGCGTTGCCAGAAGGGGTAGCTCAAGAGGCCGGCCGGCCTTCCCCCTTTAACGGACTCGTCGGGAGTAAACAACCGCCCCAGTGCGGGCTGGATGCCCAGAGTCTGAAAAAAATTGCCAGCCACCCATACGAAAGAAACGGGTTTAGGCTCGCCCCGACCAATCAGTTTGGTCTCGGATAGTGAGTAATACGGTACGAAAGCGGTCAGCTCCCGAAAGGATCGGTTGCTGCGCTGGTACGCCTCGTACGCGAGCACCTGATAGGTTGTTTCGGATAGCCCGCCGGAGCCGTTGTTTCCCGCGAACCACGCCAGTTGTTGCGGATCGTGAAACGGTAGTGGACGCAGCAGGATGGTATTCACCACACTAAAGACAGCAACGTTGGCACCGATACCTAAGGCGAGAATCAGCACTGCGACCAAGGCGAAGCCGGGGTTCCGCCGGAAGGTACGGAATGCGTAACGCACGTCCTGCGCCAGAATATCCCGTGCCAGGAGCCCGCGGAACCAAGAGCGCAGATTCTTCAAGAGTCGTTGCAGCAAAACCATTCGCAGCCAATGCATTACTCGTTACCACCCTTTCCGCCCGTGGCGAGGACGCGGCCCATGACGCTGGACAGCCTATCCCGTTAGACAGCGTCCCCGGCAAGTCGTTAGCAACCTTATTCAATGGAATAGGACTTCGCTTTGCGATTGTTGTCAGAATAGCCCCAGTCCGCTGAAATCCATCCATGCTGCCGCAGTCGCACCAGAGTGGCGTAGATGATTCCTTGGTTCAGCGAATTTCGTCGCCACTGATCTCCTCGATGCGGCATGCGATGCCATACCGTGGAGAGATCCCATCGTTGCCAATTTCTGAAGGACCATGAGGTCCAGAGTTCGCTGCAGTAAAGCGAGCTTTGATTCGCCCGTCAGATCTCCTGCGGAAATGCCACAGGAATATTCCGGGCAGGTCATGACCGATTATCTCGGTCGGATCGTCGGCGACTCGGAGACTATCCCGAAACGGATTTTCGGTGACGAGAGAGGAGGGAAAGGTGTCTGAAGAATAGTTCGCAACAGCAGCAGTTGAGGGTTCTAGCACTCTTGGTAGTCGTAGGACTGGCCTCGCGGTGGCCGCGGCAAGCACCTCGGCACCGAAAAGCAGGATAAATCGTTGTATGCGGAGGCCGTCAGATGTACAATGCTGGCCCGGTGGGGAATCAAACGGAAGTTCCGGGCTTGTGGGAGTCCACCCTGCTCGACTAACCGCAGACCGATAATGTAAAAATCGCTGGATGCACGTGGGAAGGGCGATATGTTGCAGACGACCGATTCCCGGGGGCAACCCCCCTCGGCCCTAGCCGAGGACCGCGGCGATCCGCAGAGCTTTCCTCCTCTTGGCGCAGCGATCAAAGTCCTTATGATATGGCCGCGTTTCCCCCCATCTTTTTGGGGCTTTGGTGGCGTAATGGATCTCATTCCCGAAGAGACCATCCATCCCCCCCTGGGTCTGCTTACCCTCGCCGCGCTTTGTCCGAAGAAGTGGAACTTACGGTTGGTCGATCGCAGCTTTGAACCTTTGCCGGATAGTGACATTCTTTGGGCTGACCTCGTCATGGTCAGCGGAATGCACGTTCAAAGAGATGACATTCACCAGACTCTGCTCCGGGCGCGAACCCTTGGCAAGCGGACGATGGTCGGCGGTCCTTACGCGAGTAGCCGGCCGGACACCGTGCTTCAACTGGCAGACCATGTCGTCGTCGGTGAGCCCGATGAGATTTTCGATGGGATCGCGGCCGATCTGGAGCGAGGCTCCGCCCGGCGGCTCTACGTCGTCCAGGACAAGCCCGATGTCAGCAAGACGCCGGTCCCGCGGTTTGATCTGCTCAAAATCGAAAAGTATGTCTCGATGGCGGTGCAGTTCTCTCGGGGGTGTCCCTTCCAGTGCGAGTTCTGCGACATCATTACGATCTATGGAAGGAAGCCGCGAACAAAGGCTCCGCAGCAGTTGCTGGCGGAACTCGACGCCCTCTTCGAGCTGGGTTGGCACGACCAGGTCTTTATCGTCGACGACAATTTTATCGGCAACCATAAACGCGCCCTCGAATTGGCCCGGAGCCTGGAAGAGTGGCAGAAAGCTCATGACTACCCGTTTTTGTTTTACACGGAGGCCTCGATCGATCTTGCCCAGAGGCCGGAACTGATCGAAGCGATGGTGAAGGCGAACTTCTATTATGTCTTTATTGGCATCGAGAGTCCCTCCGAACAATCACTGATGGAAACCAAGAAATATCAAAATCTGCGACACGATCAGTTGGAGTCGGTCCGATTCATCCAGAGTCAAGGCCTCTGGGTGACGGCAGGCTTTATCATCGGTTTCGACTCGGATACCGAGGATATCTTCGAACGGCAAAGAGACTTCATTGAGCGCGCTGCCATCCCTTGGGCCATGGCTGGGTTCCTGCAAGCGCCGCCCACTACTCCGCTCTACGAGCGAATGGTGAAAGAGGGCCGATACCTGGGGGAAGGCAGCGCCCTCAGCAATTTCGACTCGCCTAACTTTCGGACGATCCTCCCGCTCCCGACGCTGTTGCAGGGCTTGCGCGAAACTCTTGTCTTCCTATATTCTCCCTCCCAATTCTACAACCGGGCTTATCGTTCGCTTTTACAGTGGGAAACACGAGAGCAGCAGAAAGCGGCGTCCATTCCGTTCTTTCTCACCCTCGGCACTTTGGCGCGGTCCATCTTCCGTCAAGGTATCCTTTCCACCTATAGGAGAGCGTACTGGAAATTTCTGTTTCAAATCCTAACCCGTTGGTCGCGGAATCCACCGAAGTTGGTCATGGGAATAACGGTCCTGGTTTCAGGGCACCACTTCATAAGGTACGCGCGAGATCTCGCAGCCGTGTTAGAGGCTCAATCTCGGAAACTCGCAGCCGAACAGCCAGCGGGAACGTTCGCACGTTTGCCTGGCTCGGCATCGAATCTTTGGACCGCGTGAATATCCTATTCGCCTTAGAGGAAGAGTTTAAGCTTGACATCCCGCACATTGTAGTCCGAGACAGGAGGGGGGTCCGCCATGTCGTGGACGCCTTCTCGCGCGTTCTGGAAGGCAAAGACGTATCCGACTTGGCGGCGATGGCGAAGAGCGGGACTCCCGCCGCCACCGGCTAACCCTTGCCGTCCAAGGGGGCCATTGTGCGAAGAGTGGTCATCACAGGGGTTGGAGTCGTTGCGTCCCCGGGCAAGAATGCGGACAGTTTCTTCAAGGCATTGGTCGAGGGCCGGTCGGCCATCCGGCGCATCACGCAGTTTGATCCCGCCGCGCTGAGCGTGCAGATTGCGGCCGAAGTCCCAGACTATGATCCTCTCGACTATTTTCCTGCCAAGCGGCTCGATCTGCTTGATCGCTTTGGACAATTTGCTTTGCTGGCGGCCAAAGAAGCCATGGAATCCAGCGGCATTGAGCTTCGCGATGAGGAGCGCCTACGTTTCGGCGTGGTGATGGGTACGGGTATGGGTGGCGCCACGACTTTCGACTCGGCGTACGTCAACCTTTACGCCAAGCATATGACGCGCCTGCACCCCTTTACAATCCCCAAGATCATGCCCAACGCCCCCACCTCGCAAGTCTGCATGGAGTTCGGTGCTCAGGGGCCGTCGCTGACCACCTCCACCGCTTGCTCATCATCCGGGCACGCCATCGGGGAAGCGTTTCACTGTATCAAATTTGGCATGGCCGACGTAATGCTCGCCGGGGGAAGTGAAGCGCCGATTTCCTTCGGGATGATGCGCGGCTGGGAATCGGTGCGGGTTCTCGCCGTCGGCAGTGGCGATCCCAGTCGCGCTTGTCGGCCGTTTTCGGCGGACCGTGAGGGCCTGGTGATGGGGGAGGGCGGCGCCATGCTTCTGCTCGAGGAGCTCGATCACGCCCGACAGCGCGGGGCGAAGATTTATGCGGAGATTTCCGGTTTCGGGA
>JBKQVI010000226.1:0-43328 GCA_052139985.1 Terriglobia bacterium | reverse complement strand
CAAACACCGTCTTGATGACAAGGCCCAGGAATTTGAGGTTGAAGACGCCCGGAATTTTCCTCAGGCCAATTACTACGTGGTCGTGGATGACGAGAAGATGTTTGTGGGGAAACGGGAAGGAAATATCTGTTCCGAGGTCGTTCGCGCCTGCGAAGGCAGCTTGGCCACGGATCATTCCGAGCACTCACCCGTGCAGTTGCCGCTCGATAAACGAACGCTGGAGCCGGAAGACTTTTACGCGGCCATCCGCTACCTTCTGACCCTGAAAAAGAACCCGGATGGCAAGCATTCCGTGGATGACATCGACCACCTCGGAAATCGCCGCGTTCGCGCCGTCGGCGAATTGATTGAAAACCAGTTTCGCCTCGGCTTGGTGCGTATGGAGCGGGCGATCAAAGAGAAGATGTCGGTTTACCAGGAAATGTCCACCGCTATGCCGCACGATCTCATTAACGCGAAGCCGGTGATGGCGGCGATTCGTGAATTCTTCGGATCCTCGCAGCTCTCTCAGTTCATGGATCAGACCAATCCGCTTTCCGAAATTACCCACAAGCGGAGGCTTTCCGCCCTCGGACCTGGCGGCCTTTCACGCGAGCGTGCCGGTTTCGAAGTTCGAGACGTTCACCCGACGCACTACGGTCGAATCTGCCCCATTGAGACGCCGGAAGGTCCCAACATTGGTTTGATTTCTTCGCTTTCTTGCTACGCGCAGATCAATGAATACGGTTTCATCGAAAGTCCCTACCGCAAGGTGCGAGCGGGCAGCATCGTTGACTACGTCACGGTTACCCACGGCGGCGACGGACCCTGGAAAGTGGGCGAGCACGTGGAGGTGAACACTGTTACAAAGACTAACGAAGAGCTGCGCGAAAAGAAGCGCAAGCTCGTGGAGTACGAACCGTTCTCCTTCTATCAGTCGGCGTGGGAAGAGGATCAGTACATCATCGCCCAGGCCAATGTGGGAATTGACAGCAAGGGGCGCATTATTCACGAATTGGTCAACGCGCGTCAAGCGGGCAACTTTGTGCTCAAGCGCCGCGATGAGATCGATTACATTGACGTCAGCCCCAAGCAACTTGTCAGTGTGGCGGCTTCGTTGATCCCGTTCCTCGAGAACGACGATGCCAACCGCGCGCTAATGGGTTCCAACATGCAGCGACAATCGGTCCCCTTGTTGCGGGCGCAAGCTCCGCTGGTGGGCACCGGCATGGAAGAAGTCACGGCGCGCGATTCCGGAGCTGTCGTCCTCTGCCGCCGCAACGGCGTGGTGGACGGCGTAGACAGCGAACGCATCATTGTGCGCGTCGAGGGCGACGGGCACAGTGGGCAACTCTCCCGCGAAGTCGGCGCGGACATCTATCAGCTCATCAAGTTCCGCCGTTCCAATCAGAACACCTGCATCAACCAAAAGCCCGTGGTTCACAAGGGGCAGCGGGTTCATGCCGGGCAGGTACTGGCCGATGGCCCTTGCACCGATCGGGGCGAACTGGCCCTGGGCCGCAACGTTTTAGTGGCGTTTATGCCCTGGCGTGGCTACAACTTTGAAGATGCCATCCTGGTAAGCGAGAAATTGGTGAAGGAAGATTCCTACACCTCCATCCATATCGAGGAGTTCGAAATCGAATCCCGCGACACCAAGCTGGGTCCGGAAGAAATTACTCGCGACATTCCCAACCTTTCTGAATCCCTGTTGAAAGATCTGGATGAAAGCGGCGTTATTCGCATCGGCGCTTCCGTCAAACCGGGTGACATCTTGGTGGGCAAGGTCACGCCCAAAGGCGAGACACAACTGACGCCCGAAGAAAAACTGCTGAGGGCGATCTTCGGCGAAAAGGCCGGAGACGTTCGTGATGCCTCCCTGACTTGTCCGCCCGGAATCGAAGGTATTGTCGTAGATGTGAAGATCTTTTCACGTAAGGGCGCGGATAAGGATGAACGCGCCAAAAACATCGAAGGATTGCAGGTGACCCGGCTGGAAAAAAACCTGAATGATGAAATTCGCATCCTTCAGGACGAACGGCTAAAGCGCCTCTGTGCGCTGCTGGAAGGGGAAGAGCTTCTGGCAGACCTGCACGACGAAAAAACCAACAAGCGGCTGATTACCAAGGGCACCAAGCTCACCCGTGATGTCCTTGCCCGCGTCACCACCCGCAATTTGAAGCGCATGAGGATCGCGAAGAAAGACCCGACCCTTATCGAGAAGATCGATGAGATCGAAGAGATGACTTCTCGGCAGATCGACATCTTGCGGAAGATCACCGATGAGAGAATTCAAAAGCTAAAGAAGGGCGACGAACTTCCGCCCGGAGTCATTAAGCTCGTCAAAGTCTATATCGCCATGAAGCGCAAACTTTCCGTTGGCGACAAAATGGCTGGCCGCCACGGAAACAAGGGTGTGATCGCTCGCATCCTCCCCGAGGAAGATATGCCTTATCTTCCTGATGGGACTCCGGTGGAAGTCGTCCTGAATCCTCTGGGGGTGCCCTCCCGGATGAATGTCGGTCAAATTCTGGAGACGCACCTCGGCTGGGCAGCAAAGGAGTTAGGCACAAAGATTCGCCAACTCTTTTCCACGGAGGCTCGCGCCGAGTTGCTCCGCAAGGAGTTGAAGAGTCTCTTCCGCAACAACCCCTTGGTTGCAGCGTTGGACAACATGGATGACGAGCAAGTTCTTGATCAAGCCCGCACGTTGCTGAATGGGGTTGCCTTCGCCACCCCCGTGTTCGACGGCGCGACAGAACGGGAAATCAAGGAATTCCTGGAAAAGGCGGGCCTGCCGCTTTCCGGCAAGATCAATCTCTACGACGGAATGACGGGAGAGAAGTTTGAACAACCGGTTACGGTGGGTTACATCTACATGCTCAAGCTCTCTCACTTGGTTGACGACAAGATCCATGCCCGGTCCATCGGGCCTTACTCTCTCATTACCCAGCAGCCTCTCGGGGGCAAGGCGCAATTCGGTGGACAGCGGTTCGGTGAAATGGAAGTGTGGGCACTGGAAGCTTATGGCGCGGCTTACATTTTGCAGGAGCTTCTCACCGCAAAGTCCGACGATGTTTACGGACGCGCCAAAATCTACGAAGCCATCGTCAAAGGCGAGGCCGCGATTGAGCCTGGCGTGCCGGAGTCGTTCAACGTACTGGTGCGGGAGTTGCAAAGTCTTTGCCTCGACGTGGAATTAATCAAGAAGCCCAAAGAACAGCTCGCGCCGGTAGGCGCTGAATAGGGAAGTCAAGACCCGCCGGGTTGGCGTTGCGCCGCACACCGCGCCGGCGCCCTGGCGTCGCAATTTCGACAAAATTTCTTCTCTCCTTTAAAGGAGGAAAACCTTGTTCCGTAGCAGCCCTTATGATCGCGTAAGCCTGATCGGTGAATTTGACGCCATTCGCATCAGTTTGGCGTCGCCGGAGAAAATCCGCTCGTGGTCGCACGGTGAAGTCACCAAGCCTGAGACCATCAATTACCGCACCTTCAAACCGGAGCGTGACGGCCTGTTTTGTGCCCGCATTTTTGGCCCGGTCACCGACTGGGAATGCCTGTGCGGCAAGTACAAGCGCATGAAGCATCGCGGCGTTATCTGCGACAAATGCGGCGTTGAGGTGACCCTATCCAAGGTTCGCCGCGAACGCATGGGGCACATCGAGCTGGCTTCCCCCTGCTCGCATGTCTGGTTCTTTAAGGGGCTCCCCAGCCGCATCGGCCACCTTCTGGATATCTCGCTCCGCGATCTCGAGCGTGTTCTGTACTTCGAGAATTACGTGGTTGTTGATCCCGGTGAAGCTCCCCTCAAAGAAAAAGAGTTGCTGACGGAAGAGCGCTACCGGCAACTGCAGCAAGAATTTCCCGGCAAATTCCGCGCCGCGATGGGCGCCGAAGCCATTAAGGACCTCCTGAAACAGGTTGATATCGAGACGCTGGCGGACGATTTGCGCGAGAAAATGAGGAGTGATCCGTCGCAGCAGAAGCGGGTGAAGTACGCCAAGCGGCTGAAGGTTCTTGACGCGTTCCGTAAGTCCGGGAATAAACCGGAGTGGATGATTCTCGACGTCATCCCGGTGATCCCGCCCGAGTTGCGCCCCCTCGTTCCGCTCGATGGCGGACGCTTTGCGACGTCCGATTTGAATGACCTGTATCGCCGTGTTATCAATCGCAACAACCGCCTCAAGAAATTGATGGAGCTGCACGCGCCGGATGTGATCGTACGCAACGAAAAGCGCATGTTGCAGGAAGCTGTCGACGCGCTGTTTGACAACGGCCGGCGAGGCCGGGTGCTGCGCGGCGCCAATAACCGCCCACTCAAATCGCTGTCGGACACTCTGAAAGGCAAGCAGGGGCGCTTCCGTCAGAATCTGCTGGGGAAACGCGTCGATTACTCCGGCCGTTCCGTGATCGTCGTGGGCCCGGAGCAAAAACTGCATCAATGCGGTTTGCCCAAAAAAATGGCGCTTGAGCTGTTCAAGCCCTTCATCTATCACCGCCTGGAGCAGGCGGGCCACTGCACCACCATCAAGGCGGCGAAAGAGATGGTGGAGCGCCAGGAATCGGTAGTCTGGGACATTCTTGAAGAAGTCATCAAGGACCATCCTGTGCTTCTCAACCGTGCTCCGACACTGCACCGTTTGGGTATCCAAGCTTTCGAGCCGGTGTTGGTGGAGGGCAAGGCTATCAAAATCCACCCCCTGGTTTGCACGGCATTTAATGCCGATTTTGACGGCGACCAGATGGCCGTGCACATTCCGCTGTCTCCCGAAGCCCAAATTGAGGCATCAGTGCTGATGCTGTCGGCGAACAACATCCTTTCGCCGGCCAATGGCCAGCCTCTCGCCGTTCCCACCCAGGACATCGTGCTGGGCGTTTACTACCTGACCAAGGACAAGCGTGGTGCCAAGGGCGATGGCCGGGCATTTGCCAATTCTGACGAGGTCGTTCTGGCGCTGGAAGCGGGCGAGGTCGAAACCCTGACCCCGATTCGCCTGCGTTACACCGGCCGCGTGATCGACCTCACCACGGCCTACGACGATCAGGACGTGCTGCACACGGAACCCATCACCATCAAGAACCAGTTCATCAACACTACGGTGGGTCGCGTGATTTTCAATGACCACCTGCCCAAGGACATGCCCTACGTCAACGGGTTGCTTCGCAAGAAGGGCTTGGGCGCACTCGTGAACTACTGCTACTTGCGGTTTGGCCTCGAAACGACTGTGCAGATGCTGGACGGAGTCAAGACGCTGGGATTCCTGTACGCGACCAAAGCGGGAATCTCCATTGGCATCGACGATCTGGTGGTACCGCAGAGCAAAGCTGCCTTGGTGAGCGCGGCAGAAAGGGAAGTCATCGAGGTTGAGAAGCAGTATCAGGAAGGCGCCATCACTCAGGGCGAACGTTACAACAAGGTGATCGCGATTTGGTCGAACGTCACCGACGACGTGGCCAACGAGATGTTCCAGGTCATGGAAAAGCAAGACACCACCGGCCAGATGAATCCCATTTACATCATGGCGGATTCCGGCGCGCGCGGTTCGAAACAGCAGATCCGCCAGCTCTCCGGTATGCGCGGTCTGATGGCCAAGCCTTCGGGGGAAATCATCGAGACTCCCATCACCGCAAATTTCCGCGAAGGCCTTAACGTGTTGCAGTACTTCATCTCCACCCACGGCGCGCGCAAAGGCTTGGCGGACACCGCTCTTAAGACGGCGGACTCCGGCTACCTCACCCGCCGCTTGGTGGACGTGGCGCAGGATGTAATCATTTCCGAGTTCGACTGCGGCACTCTGGACGGAATCTACGTCGAACCGATTGTGGAAGCCGGTGAAGTGGTGGAACCGCTCCGCGACCGTATTGTGGGCCGGGTTTCGCTGGAGCAGATTAAGGACTACGAGGGTAATGTGATTGTCGATGTCAACCAGGAGATCAACGAAGACCTGGCGGCGGCCATCCAGGCGGCCGGCATCGAGCGCGTAAAGATTCGCTCCGTGTTGACTTGCGAATCGCGGCGCGGTGTTTGCGTGCGGTGTTACGGGCGCAACCTGGCTACCGGGCGAGTGGTGGAAATGGGCGAAGCGGTGGGAGTGATCGCCGCGCAGTCCATCGGTGAACCGGGTACGCAGCTTACCATGCGGACTTTCCACATCGGAGGCACGGCCAGTCGTATTTCGGAGCAAAGCACGCTGGAGGCTAAGAATAACGGCTTCTTGAAGTTTCATGGCATTCAAACCGTCATGAACCGGGAAGGCGCGCACGTGGTCATGAATCGCAATGGCGCGGTGGCTATCGTGGACGACAAAGGCCGCGAGCGCGAGCGCTACGCGGTGGTGTACGGAGCCCGGGTTAAAGTGGCAGACGGCACTCCCGTGAAAATGGGTGACAATGTTGTTGAGTGGGACCCTTACACGTTTTCGATTCTGACGGAGGTCGCCGGGACGGCCCAGTTCAAGGACCTCGAGGCTGGAGTCACCGTGCAGGAGCAGGTGGACGAAGTGACCGGATTATCGCAATGGGTGGTGAGGCCGGAGTTTGAGGAGAAGTATCAGCCGCAAATGGTCATTCGCAACGAGAAGAAGGGAACCAAGAAATACTTGATGCCTGGGCGCGCCCACCTGATGGTTCAAGAAGGCGATGAAGTGAGCCCGGGCGATGTGCTGGCAAAGATCCCACGTGAAACCACCAAGACCAAGGACATCACGGGTGGTCTGCCGCGTGTGGTCGAACTCTTCGAAGCACGCAAGCCACATGAGCCGGCGGTGATCACGGAAATCGACGGAATCATTCGCTACGGGGAGGTTGTCAAGCGCCAGCGCAAGATTTTGGTGGTTCCGGACAAAGGTGAGCCCAAGGAATACTTGCTTCCGAGCGGTGTGCACGTTTCCGTTCAGGAAGGTGAGCGCGTTAAGGCGGGTGAACCGCTCATGGATGGTCCGCGCAATCCCCATGATATTCTAGCGGTCCTGGGCGAGAAGGAACTTCAGAAGTATCTCGTGGACGAAATTCAGGAAGTTTACCGTCTGCAAGGCGTCAATATCAATGACAAGCACATCGAGGTGATCTCGCGCCAGATGATGCGTTGGGTGAAAGTTGAAGAAGTGGGTGACACGGAATTCCTGCTTGACGAGCAGGTGGACAAGTTCAAATTCCGCGAGGAGAATGACCGAGCCAAGGCCAAAGGAGGCAAGCCGGCTACCGGGCGGCCTTTGCTGCTCGGAATCACTAAGGCGTCGCTGGCTACCGACTCCTTCATTTCCGCCGCATCGTTCCAGGAGACGACGCGCGTCCTTACGGAAGCCTCCATTCGCGGTGCGGTTGACCACCTCCGCGGCTTGAAGGAAAACGTCATCATGGGCCGTCTGATTCCGGCAGGCACGGGCTTGGAGTTCTACCGGAACTTCAAGCTGCTTACGGAAGCAGAACCGCCGCAACCGGAAGTCACAGCGCCGGCAGAAGTGGTTATCCCCGCGAGTCCTGCCGCGGCGGCGGGTGGCGAACTGGCCGACGAGGACGAAGCGCGAACGCAGTAAAGAAGCAACCAGCAGTCACCAATCAGCCAGAACAGGTTTGGATCCCTGTTCTGGCTGATTGCTTTTGGGATGGCCACTGCCCTTTAATACATATCCCCAATTTGTTATAGACTTCGCCGCTGAATTGACTGAGACAGTACTGTGAAGCGGCTTTAACTTGTCGCCCGAGTAGACAACATCGGCGTGTCCCGACGTTGCCCCGCGCATTTTTTGATCAATTGCTTCAGTTTATTTGGAATCCGCCGGCCTTTTCAAACGCCTCGGCCACTCGCAGCAGGCGTGCCTCGTCAAAGTGTCTGGCGAGGATTTGCATGCCCACGGGGAGGTGCGGCTCGCTTGAGGTTTTACCGCAAGGAACGTTGATTCCGGGGATGCCAGCCAAGCTGGCGGTGACGGTGTAGATGTCGGCGAGGTACATCTGGAGAGGGTCGTCCACCTTTTCACCGAGCTTGAAAGGCGGGATCGGCGAGGTTGGGGTGACGATGACATCGGCCTCGTCGAATGCCTCGATGAAATCGCGGGTAATGAGAGTTCGTACTTTCTGGGCCTTTAGATAGTAGGCATCATAGTATCCGGAACTCAAGACGTAAGTTCCGAGCATGATCCGGCGCTTAACCTCCGCACCAAATCCTAGGTTGCGCGACTTCCTGTACATGTCTTGCAAATCATCATGCTGGGCCGAGCGGAAACCGTAGCGCACACCATCGTAGCGGGCGAGGTTTGAGCTGGCCTCGGCCGTGCAGATGATGTAATAGCAGCCAATGGCATATTCGGTGTGCGGCAGGCTGATAGGCACGATTTCGCAGCCGAGTTTGCTGAAGACGTCTATGCCCTTCTGAATATTGCCGCCGATTTCAGAATTCAACCCCTTCAGGTACTCGGCCGGAACCCCCACGCGGATTCCACGGACGTCGCCGCTCAGCGCACCCACATAATCGTCGACAGGAAGCGTCGCGCAAGTGGAATCCAGAGGGTCGCGTCCGGCGATGGTTTGCAGCACCAACGCCACATCGCGCACGGATCGTCCAAACGGCCCGATGTGGTCGAGTGAGGAGGCGAAGGCCACCAACCCGTAGCGGGAGACTCTTCCGTATGTCCCCATCATCCCGACGACATCGCAGAACGAAGAGGGTTGCCGGATGGACCCGCCGGTGTCCGATCCCAGCGCGACGGTCGCAAAATTCGCCGCGACGGCTGCGGCCGAGCCGCCGCTTGATCCCCCGGGCACACGGGTCAAATCGCGAGGGTTATGAGTTGGGTAGAAGCTGGAGTTTTCCGTGGACGAGCCCATGGCGAATTCGTCGCAGTTCGTCTTGCCGAGCACGACGGCCCCCGCGCTCTCCAGCCGTTCCACCGCAGTGGCATCGTAAGGCGCGACGAAATCTTTGAGGATCCGCGAGCCACAAGTTGTGCGGGTTCCACGGGTCAAAATGACGTCTTTGACCGCGACGGGCACGCCAGCGAGGGGTAGGAGCGTCCCGCCGGACGCGATCGACTCATCGACTTTCTTCGCCTGCGCGAGGGCGCGGTCAGGAGACAAGCTGAGGTAGGAGCGAACCTCCTTGTCCTTCTCCCCAATCCGCGCTAGATGAGCTTGGGCGATTTCGACAGCCGTTGCCCGGCGGTTTTTCAATAATTCGTGAATTTCGCTGATACTGAGTGTAGTGAAGTCCATTACGCGTTATGGCCTCTGACATTCCATTTCGGCTGCGCGATTTCGGATTGAAGCAACGGAGCGTGCAATCGTGGCCCTCAATCCAAAACCCAAAATGGACGTTATTCCTCCCGCTCGATGACCCGCGGCACCTTGAAGCATCCTGCACCCGCTTCAGGAGCGTTCGCCAGCGCTTCATCTTGGGAGAAGTTCCGGCGCGGCTGGTCGGCCCGGAAGGCGGCATTCTCGGAACCCGGATACGTGACCTGTGCCATAGGCTCGATTTCCGTGGTATCCAGCTCATTCAGCTTCTGCACGTACTGCAATATCGAATCAAGCTGGGGAAGAAACTTCTTTACCTCTTCCTCGGTAAGTTCAAGGTGCGCAAGGTCAGCAACGTAGCGGACATCTTTTTCGGTAAATGCCATGCTTTTACTATCTCCGCGGGCGATTGAAATACTTGGCATAAGAGCTTGCCAGCGCCGAGGCGATTGCCGGGTCAAGAATTGAAGATGTGTCCACTGCCCGTTCCATGACGGGCGGAGAAGGCGCAGAAATGCCGCGCGAGGGTCGTGTAGAGGAAAACAGGCTCGGCTGAGTCATCGTTTTGATTCGTAACTTCCTGACAATCGGTTGGCCCAGGAAGCCGTTGATCTTGGCGCGAACTTCCTCGGTCAGAAATACGAGCTGTTTGGCCCACGTGGCGGAATCGCTAGCGAGGCTCAACACGCCGGATGCAAAAAGGGTGGGCTGGCAATGTTGCGCTATGCTCTTGCCCACGATGCGCGGCCACAGCGGAAGCAGGATTTCGAGGAGATATGGCTCCTCGCGGCGGATTTGCTTGCTAAACAAAGAGGGTAAGATTTTTCCGATTTCATCCACTTTAGGGATTCCCCAGCACAGACTTTTGCAGTTAAGAGAATCTGCCAGTCTAGCACACTGTAGCCAATGAGAAAATGGCTTGAGATGGACACGAACATTTTTATAGTATCACACGCATGAGTTTCTTCCTTGCCTCCAGTTCCCCACGTCGCATGGAGTTGCTGCGCAACGCGGGCTTCCATTTCGAGGTGATTCCCAGCGGTATTGATGAGGGCGAACCGATTCCGGGAGAGATTCCGGAAGAATACGCGCGCCGGCTTGCTCGCGCCAAGGCGTTGCAGGTGGCTGCCACATCGCCATCCGGCAGTTTGGTTTTGGGAGCCGACACGATCGTTACGATCAACGGATTGATTCTCGGGAAGCCCACCGGACCCTTGGATGCTACCCGCATGCTCCGTCTGCTATCCGGTCAGACGCATGAAGTCATCACGGCCATTTGTTTGGTTAGCGCTCCCGATCGGATTGAAGGGCTCAAGCACGAAGCAACTTTTGTGACCTTTTGCAATCTGAACGAGGAAGAAATTCGCGCCTACGTGGCCAGCCACGAGCCCTTTGACAAAGCCGGAGCTTATGCCATTCAGGGCCTCGCCTCAAAGTTTGTGACCCATATCTCCGGCTGTTATTTCAACGTTGTTGGTCTTCCGGTGCCTCTGCTCTACGAAACTCTCAAAGCAGTCAGTCAAAGGAGTCACGAGCCAGGAGTCAGAAGTCGGTAGACAGGCAGCCCAACGACGACCACTCCATTCTAACTCCGGCTTCTGGCTGCTTCCCTCAGAGAATTATTCGCTCATCGCCTACGCGCCGCGTCACGCGCTCTCGGTCAAGGTACTCGAGCAGTGGGATGGCGTACTTGCGGGAGAGGCCCGTGATTTCCTTAAAGTCCGTCACTCCCAGGCGATTGTTCTGTGTTTTGCGCCGCGCCAAAATCTCGCGTAGCATGCGCAACGCCGATTGATGGAAGATCAGGTCCTCCGTGACCTTGTGCAGCACATTGTCTTTCAAGAGGATCCTCAACAATTTTTCTGCGCGCGGCCTGTCGAGGCGCAGGTTTGCCAGAACTTCCCGCGCGGTGGGCACAGCTAACCCTGCTTTTTCAAAAGCGCCGGCGATTTGATCGCGCGCAACGATCTCCTCGGCGGATAGTTGAATGCTACGGCCTCCTAAGCAAACGATCTCTCCTTGCACGTTGACTTTGCCCTGCGCCGCCAAGGACTGTAGAAGGGCGTTGAGCAGTGTGGGTGACGGAATAGAGTGCGATCCGCCACCCGCACCCAGATTGGCCCGCAACTCTTCCTTGGCCAGTCCCGCCACTAACGGATTGGCGGCATGAAACTTCTCAACATACTCCAGGAGTTGCTTTGCCAATTGCGCAAAGTACGCCGCATGGACCAGCAGGCTGGGCGGCTGCCCAAGCAGAACCAGGCGGTTCTGGCTTTCGAGAGACTTAGCCACGCTTAGAACGCCGAGAGGCTTCCAGCCCGTGCGGGCCGCCAACGCTGCAGGGGTCGCTTCACCCGCCCACTTTGCCAGGAGCTCGATCCTGGCTTCCGGCTCGCCGCGGTCCAGTACCTGCAACGCTTCGATCGCAGCTCGGTCGCCGGGACGGTGCTTGGTGGGAGCATTGTCGAGTATGCTGCCTCCGCCGATGGTGGTAACCGGCGAAAATTGCCGGATGATGAAGCGGTCGCCAGGCACGAACAGCCCCGGCTCTGACAATCGCAATTGCACAAAGCCGGTTACTCCCGGTCTCATTTCTTTGCCTTCCAGCAGGACGGCACGTGCCAGCATCTCAGCGGTCCCGCAGTGAAAATGCACCTGCGCATGGTTCTTCAGTGGCCGGGCGGTGGAGAGAAGGGTTAAGTTACAATCGAGAGAAGTAGTGGGCTGGAACAAACCAGGGGTAGCCAACACCATCCCGCGCGAAATCTGCCGGGCCTCCATCCCCGCCAGATTCAGAGCCGTTCGTTGACCTGCGGTGGCGCGGTCGGCGGGGGCATTGTAGACCTCGATGCCACGCACACGAGCGCGCTGCCCACCCGGAAAGATTTCAACCTCGGCTTCCTTTTCGACCGTGCCGGCGATCAGTGTCCCGGTGACGACTGCCCCGAATCCCTTCATCACGAAAGAGCGATCGATAGGGAGTCGAAAGGGCAAATCGGCGGGTTTGGTCGGCGCCTCCATGCTCAGACGCCGCAGTTCCTTCTTGAGTTCATCCAACCCCTCGCCGGTACGTGCGCTCACCGCGATCATCGGCGCACCCGCCAGAAACGAACCCGCCACGAATTCCTGCACTTCCAGTCGCACCAGGTCCAGCATTTCGCGCTCGACTAAGTCAGACTTGGTAATGACCACAAGGCCGCGGCGAATCCCCAGCAGCTTGCAGATGTCGAAGTGCTCCCGTGTCTGGGGTTTGATGGACTCGTCACCCGCGATGACCAGCATGAGGATATCGATGCCCCCCACGCCGGCCAGCATGTTTTTCACGAATCGCTCATGGCCGGGGACGTCGATGAACCCGATGCGCAAATCCTCGCCCAAATCCAGATGAGCGAACCCCAGGTCGATGGTTATCCCGCGACGCTTCTCCTCCTCCCAGCGATCGGGGTCAGTCCCGGTAAGGGCAAGAACCAGCGCCGACTTGCCGTGGTCAATATGGCCGGCCGTTCCAACGATGACGTGGCGCATAGAATTCGGGATACGGGAGACGGGGTACGGGTCACGCTCCGCTCTAAGCTTGCGGTCGCCCGCGATCGACTGGGATCCAGCAATCGGCGTTCTGGCCCACTGCTTACTGAGGCGCCCCGGATTCTGAGTCGGGTGCCTCGTGTGCCGTCGCCCGTGCCCCTTGTCCCGGCTTCTCCACTTCCGGCCCGAGCCAGACACTCGCGAGCGTCCACTCGCCGTACTGTTTTTCCAGGACGAAATCGTAGTAGGCCATTGCCGTGGGATCCTCGAAGATCACCCGCGCGAGGGCGCGGTTCTTGTCGGGTGAAAAGGTAACGTTGCGGACATCCACGGAAACCAGCGGCCGCGGTGGCTTCGCGGCGGGCGCGGCAGGTGTTTTCGCCACACCTTTATTGACAGCAGCGGCGCGGGTGGCGGGCGCGGCTGGCGGTTCCAGCGCCGGCACGAAATACGTTCGCACCGCGGATTCGATCGAGCCCCCGGATTTCTTCCCTGCCGGCGTGGCCAGGTACTTCGCGCGCGCCTCGATGACCGCGCGGGCATTGTCGAGGTCGTCGCGAATGACGACGTCCTGGAGTTTCTTCTCTGAGGCGAGAAGGCGTGGAAGCAGAGTTGTGTCGGTTCTCACGGTGAGAGCAATCACCGCAGACTCCGTGACCGTCCGATCCGGTTCGTCGTCGGATTTGTTAATGACGTCGAAGAGCGCGTCGGTGGCTTGTGGGGAATTAAATTCGGCGAGCGCGCCATAGCTGAAGCGGCGCAAGTTGAGGTCGCGAGGATCGGAGAGCAACTGCCACAGCACGGGAAGCACTTCATTGCCCCCGATGTAGGCCAACGATTGTGCCGCGTACTCGGCAGTGCGATCGTCCTTAAGGGCCGCGGTAAGCTGCGGGATGATGGCGGGCCCCGCGGCGAATGCCGCTCGGACCAATGCCAATTGCGCCTCCTCGTTCGGCGAGCTCAGTATGCCGTAGAGAAGTTCCGGGCCCCAATCGCCGGGGAGCACTTCTTCCTTCTCGGTGTCCGCCGCAGCGGCAGGATTCGGCGCCGCTTCCTTCTGCGGCTTTACCGGCTGCTGGCAGAACCCTGGAACCGAAGGCGCAAGACAAAGAACTGCCCATAGACACAGCGCGGCACCCCACAACCCGATGGCGCGGTTCTTCATCGCAGGCGCAAGGGGTTTCCCCTGCCAGATTTTTTTCACTACATTCGTCATAGGAAATTCCGTCTAAGGTTGGATGCGAAAGCTACCGGTCAAGTTGGAGCACCGCGCTCGCAAGGTCATACTATGGCCTTCGCCGGCCAACTTCTCGCTCGCGCCAATAGCGCAAGCTTCTTCCGTTCCTGTCATCGGCACTGGCCATTCAGCAGCGGCGGAAGTTCGCGCATATCGTCAATGACCAGGTCGGGAGAGACCGCTTCCAGCGTTTGCGCCCCGAATCCGTAGGAGACGCCGCAGGTCCAGACGCCGGCGTTCCGCCCGGTGAGCACATCGGTATCCGAATCCCCGACCATAAGGGTTTCGCGGGTGGAAATCTGAAGGTCTTCCATCAATCTGTGCAAGCCGATGGGATCCGGTTTTTTTTGCGGAAAGCTATTGCCGCCGTAGATGTAGGTAAAGTGGGAAGCGAACCCCAGTCGGGTCAACATCTCGCGGCTAAAATTGACGGGTTTGTTCGTCAAGACTGCTAGCTTATGGTTCCCGAGCTCATCCAGCGCCTCGGCCACTCCAGGATAAGGCAGCGTGTAATCGAGCATATGGTCGTGGTAATAAGCCAGAAAGAACGCCAGCCCTTTCTGGACGTTCTCAGCAGTGGCATGCGCCGCCAGGGACCGCTCAACCAACACGGTGACGCCGTGGCCGATGTAGGTCCCAATCAATTCCAGCGGCAAAGGGGCTAATCCCATCTCCGCCCGCATTGCGTTGACGCTCAAAGCCAAGTCCTTCTTACTGTCCACCAGGGTACCGTCAAGGTCAAAGACCAACAGCCGAACTTGTTTCCAATTAGTTGTCACAGAGTTGTCCATATTTAAGCTGGGGATGGTGAGTCGGCGCCGGGCTCAAGCGCGCGCAGAACCAAGGCCGCCTGTTCCGCTGGGATGGGGTTGAAGTGGAAGCCCTCGGTGCCCAGGAAGCGCCGTCGTCCATCCACGTCCGGCTGAATCTCAATGTGCCAGTGATAATCGTCCCGTAGGGTGTCCCACCACTCTTTAGTAGGCTTCCATGCCTGCAGATTCGGCTCGGTGTGCACAACCAGGTGAAGGGACGGAGAGACTTTCTCCACGCGCTGAAGGCAGGATTTTAGGAATGGCGCTAGCGCCGCCGGGCGTCCCGGTTCCGTCAAATCGTTCTCGAAAGAAGAGGAGTGGCGGACCGGTCCCACCCAGAGCTCGTAGGACCAGCGCGACCCGAAGGGACAGAAGGCTACGAAATCCTCATTTTGATCCACCAGCCGTTTTTCGTCGCGCAACTCCTGCTGCAATGCGTCGCAGTAGATGCACCTCTCACGCTTCTGGAAATGCATGCGGCTCCAGCGAAATTCAATCTCCAGAAGTTGAGGCAAGACCGGCGTTCCCAGCACCTGAGAGTAGGCGTGTCCCTCCAGGGTCGCAGACGGGAGGTGCTGATCCTTGAAGAGCGATACATAACGCAGGCGGCGGTCCCGCTTGAGGTCAAGGATGCGATCGCGAAAGAGCTCCAGCAAATGGGTGAGGTGTTGTTCGGAAAGTTGCGCCATCGTCACGCCATGTACCGGAGTCTCGACGACAATTTCATGGGCTCCGACGGTGTTCATTCGGTCGAACATCCCCTCGGCCCGGCGTTCCGTGCCGCCTTCCACGCGGAACAGCGGAGCGCGATCGTGAAATACCCGGGCCGTCCACGCTCCGGCAGAGTCGCGCGACTCCCGAATGGCGTGGGGCGTCATATGCTCGTTTCCGGGACAGAACGGGCAAACATTGCCCTCATCGTGAACGTCAGGCATAATCGGGCGCTTCCCCGTAACCACCCAGCGGCGGGTAAAGGGGTCCAAGCGGAGTTCAGACATGTGCGCAGCCTTTCCAAAGAGAATGCGCGCCCAGCGCGACGGGCACGCAGGGAGCCGCTGGCAACGGCGGCGGCTATAATAACCTGATCTTTCATTCTAGCGTGTAACGGCCATTACGTCATGCGCCGCCGCAAATACTTCCATCGTAGCGAGATATCGGCAGCCGCGGCCGAAGCTTGATTCGTTTGCACACAATCCTCGACGCTCTGGGGGCGGTGTGTTAGTTTTAAACTTCTGGACCACATCTGCATTCTGTTTGGAAATGAGGCCTATGGCAGAAATACTCCCTTTTCGCGCGCTTCATTATGACCCTCGGAAAATCCCCGACCTTGGCGCGGTGGTAACCCAGCCGTACGACAAGATAACTCCGGAGATGCAGGCGCGTTATTACGGCTTGAGCCCGTACAACTTGGCGCGCATTATTCGCGGACGCAGGCTGCCGGAGGACGGGTCCGCGGACAACGTTTACGTGCGCGCGGCGAGCGACTTTCAGAAGTGGATCGAGAGCGGCGTGCTCATCTCTGAGCATGAGCCAGCTATTTATCCCTATTATCAGGACTACGAAGTGCCCGCGCAGCGCGGCCTGCGCAAGGAACGGCGGGGCTTTATTGCCTTATTGCGCCTGGAGGATTACTCCGCGCGCGTAGTGCATCGCCATGAGGAGACGCTTTCCGGCCCCAAGGCCGACCGTCTGGAATTGGTGAAGGCTACTCGCGCGCACTATGGACAGATCTTCATGCTTTACAGCGACCCCGCCGGGGCGATTGAAAACCTACTGGCGGCGCACGTCACGGAGCATCTTTGGGAGCAGGTTACGGATGAGTACGGCACGCGGCATGCAGCCTGGCGCGTCGCCGATCCCAAGATCATCGCCGGAGTCGCGGAGGCCATGCGCAACACGCGGTTGGTGATCGCCGACGGCCATCACCGCTATGAAACGGCGCTCGCCTATCGCAACTATTGCCGCGAGACGGGCCAAGAGGAAGGTCGTGCGGAATATGTGATGATGACATGCGTTCGCATGGAAACCGACGGTCTCACCATCCTGCCCACGCACCGATTGGTGCGCGGCTTGGCGCATTTCGACTGGGCCAAATTCTCGGCGGGGGCGCGCGCGATTTTTGACTGGGAAGAGGTCGTGGTGAGAGGCCCGGCGAGTGAGTGGACCCCGCAATTTCTTGACAGGCTCACCGCTGCGGGCCGCGAGCGGCCGGCGATGGGCGCCTATGCGGGTCCGGGAAGACTGGCGTTGCTGTGCGTGCGTTCGGATTTCAACCTCGATGGCGCGATTGCGGATATTGCTCCCTCCCTGCGCCGGCTGGACGTTATCTTGCTGCACCGGCTCGTGCTGGAACGTCTGCTGGGCATTGGTGCGCAAGCCGTGCGTGAGGAAAAGAACTTGTCGTACTTTCGCGAGGCGGCCCCCGTCTGCGAAGCAGTGGAGCAGGGCAGCGGACAGGTCGCGTTCCTGCTGAATCCCACGCCTGTCGCCGCCGTGTATGACAACGCTCTTGCCGACTGCCCGATGCCGCAAAAATCCACGGATTTCTATCCCAAGCTGCTGTCCGGACTTACGATTTATTGGTTGGATAACCGCATGGGCCTATAACCGAAGTGGTTGCGCACGGCCCGCATTTCGCCTGTGCGGCTTTTCCAGCGGCGCGATTTCTTGCCGTAATGCCGAAAGGACAGGCAGGACTTCTACGCCGCGCGCCGCCCAACGAGCGGCGCGGTGGGAAAGCCGTCCGTCGACGGACGGGCTGTAGTGCGAGCGTTGCGCCACATCTTCTTTGAAGCGACATTTTGTAGGCTCTTGCCACGGCGGATTTTGCTTGACAATAGTAGCGTAGGCTGATACACTGACAACGCTTCATTGTGGGGTCCCGTCGTGTCCACGCGCACGTCTCCTTCCTCCGTCAATCTCAACCTGTCAACTTGGGGTGTTCGCAGGGCAGAATTCCGGCGCCAAGCTCCGAGCGACGACAAGGGCCCGCTCACCCAGAGTGGGCAGGATTCCGACTGGTGGGCCAATTGCGGCGGCTCACCCACCCACGTACTAGGGTTTGAAACGGGGCACTACCTAAAAGATGTTAAAAATGAAGATTGCTCCCAATAGTTGATTGAAAACAAAGGGGCAGAAAAAGTGCTCCCAATAAGTTAATGAAAATAGACAAGTTACATTAATTGCCAGGGTTTGCCGTTATGTCGATGAAACTAAATGTGGTTAGTGGATTTTCAACGGGCATTCGCGCAAGGCGGTTAGATCGATGTGGACGCGGCTTTACGCCGCCCTTTGGCGATTTAGGCCGCCGAGACAGTTTTAAAATGGAAGAGGGATTGCATTGCATTCCTCTTAAGAGACCATCGAAGTCCAATTCGCTCGTCTGAGGAGGTAAAAGCGCAGTGGCAACTTTCAGCGAAGTCTTTCGAGTTTCCGGCGCCAGAATCGAATCGCTTGCGGCGCTGCCGGAGCCTATTCGTTCCCACGAGGCCATTCTGGAAGCGGCGGAGAGGAAACCCGGCCTTGATTTGGACGACGCGGCTTCGCTGATTGCCTGGGCGCGTGAGCCCGGGCGGCGGGCCGAAATCCACACAGCGGCGCAACGGGTTCGCGAAAAGGTTGCACCGCACACGGTGGAGTTTGTCATTCCGGTCTATCTTACCAGCTACTGCCAGAACGAATGTCTCTACTGCGGGTATCGCGAAAGCAATGCGCTGGCCGAACGCGTGCGCCTGAGCCTGGATGAATTCAGCCGCGAACTCGACCTGATTCTCTCCTGGGGCCATCGGCAGATTGAGCTGGTGCTATCGGAAGACCCTGAGTTTGGCCCTGATGTGGTGGCAAAGTACGTCGAATTGACTCGCCGCAAGCTTGACCATCTGGGCGGCGGCGTGGTGGGGCTCTGCTCACCGGTTTATGAGCGTGAGGACTACGTGCGTTTGCGGGAGGCGGGCCTCGAATGGGTGGTGGAATGGCAGGAGACCTATCACCAGCCCCACTTCGACCGCTGGCACGTTGCCGGCTCACCCAAGCGGAATATCGAATACCGCTTGGATTTGTGGGATCGCGTCATTGCGGCGGGCATCAAGAAAATCGCCTTGGGGGCGCTGCTGGGACTCTATGATTGGCGTTACGACGCGCTGGCCACAATTGAGCACGGTGATTACTTACGCCGCACATATGGCCTGGAACCGCATGCCATCGGTATTCCGCGCCTCAAGCCCGCGCGCGGCGTACTGGCGTCGCAGAAGGCATCGCGCTTCACCGTCTCGGACGACGACTACCGTTTGATTCTGAGCCTCTATCATCTTGCCTTCCCACGCTCGCGGCTGTTCTTCAACACGCGTGAAAGCTACGAGATGAATATTTCCATGGTGGCGGCGGGCGACCTCTTTACCGTCGATTGCGATACCTTTCCGGGTGGGTACCTTCGTAACGACACGCCCGGACAGTTCTCGACTCATGGCTTCCCCTCACGCCGAGAGGTCTCTGAGGTGCTCGCGGCGCGCGGTCTCAAGAGCATGTATCTGGAAGCCGAATCCCCGCTGCCTGCTCCCAAACATTCCCGTGCGTCTGTGCCACCCGACGTCGTGAAGTGGCAGGAAGAACACGGGAAGATTCATATAGCCTTGCAGGACTGGCAGGCCATTTTGGGGGGGCTGACCATGCACCCAGGGGAGACTGTCATCGACCGGCAAGCGGCGCTCGCGGCACTGCGGATGACCATGTACTTTTTCAAGACCTTTGCGATGGACCATTGCCGCCGCGAAGAACACGCCTTCCTGAACTCCATCCCGCCAAGCCCTGACGCGGCGCTCAAGCTCCAGGCGGTTCGCGACGGCCATGAGCGCTTGGGGATCGACTTGGACAAGTTTGAAAGGCAGATGGCCTCCTACCAACTCTCCGGTGATCCGACCGTGCTCCTCACCTTGGGAGAGCGCACCATCCGCGAACTCAACGAGCACCTCGCGATGGAAGAGGCGTTTGCGGCAGGGCGCTCTGATACCCAAGATGCGGTGTCAGCCTCTCGATGATTTTCTCGTACTCCGGTCACTCTTTCCCTGAGAGGAGGAATGCCAGCGGACCGTAGAGGCTGCCCAGCGAGAGCGGAATTCGTGGGACTCTAAGACCGGCTTTGGCGGATGCTTCCCGCATGGGCCGTCGTTGCAAGCGCGAGGCGGCATAGCGAAGGATCTGGCCTCGCAGAGCGGGCTCGCACAGGAAGTATTTTGTGAGGATGGCTGTATGAGCGCAACCCGAGCGGAAAGCCCACCGCCGGACCGCGCGCCATTCGGTGGAGTGACGGTGGAGGATTCGCGCCGCAGGTTCGACAACGATCTTGGCGCCCCCCAGCAAGATCCTGAGGAGGAGATCGGGTTCTTCGCCCGACCCGATTCGCGTTCCGCGACCGAAGCGCGTGTCGAAGTAACCGAAGCGGTCGAAGGCCTCGCGCCGGATCGCCATGTTGGCGTTACCGACTAAGGCCGAGCGCATGGGGAACAAGCTCTTTTCCACACTGCCATCCACGATCTGTTGCGATTCTGGGAACTGGGCACGGTGGAGATAATCGAAGGTCTGGCCGACGGGGCCGCGATGGGTTTGGGGGAAGATGCTCCCCACCACGGCGAGTACTTGCGGGTCGCGGAAAGGGGCGATCAAGAGTGGGAGCCAATCCGGATCGGCCACGGAGTCGTCGTCGAGGAACGCCAAGATTCTCCCATTAGCCGCGCGGATCCCGGCATTGCGCGCCCGGCTGACACCGCGTCGGGGCTCAGTGACAACCCTTGCATCGTAGCGTTGGGCGATCTTCTCCACAACCGCCAGGTGGGGACCGTTGTTGACAACGACGATTTCTGCAACGGCTGCCGTGAGAGGCCGCAGCGACTTCAGGCAATCCTCCAGATCGGCCAGGCGGTCGACGGTGCACACGATAATGCTCGCCTGTTTCAGCCGTTCGGCTGGGATATCCATTTCGATGTCCATCAAAGGGTGCGGGGTCTATCCGCGGCGCGTCACTTGCCCCGCAAGGATTCGTCGTGCCGTCCGGAGGGCGGAGCCTTCAATACTGATTGCGCCTGCCCGCATGCGCTCACGACCGTTGCTCGCCCAGGAGTTCGTCGTAAAGCTTGGCGAAGCTCTCGGTCATTTGGGCGGCGCTGAACCGATCTCTCACACGCTCATACCCGGCCGCTCCCATGCTAACGCGGAAGTCGGGATTGGCGAGCAGCAAGCGAAGCCGGGAAGCCAAGGCTTCACTATCGCGTGGGGGCACAAGCCAGCCCGTACTTCCATCTTCGATCAGCTCCGGGACGCCGCCGACAGAAGTTGCGATGACCGGTAGGCCCGCTCCCATGGCATCCAGTGCGGCGATAGGGAATCCTTCCTCGAGCGATGGCATTACGAAGACATCCCAGCGACGCAGCACTGGGGCGAGATCGTCAATCCATCCAAGAAACTGAACCTGTCCCCCGAGATCCATGCGTACGACCGCCTCTTCCAGTTTCTCGCGCTGCGGCCCCGAGCCGGCAATTTCTACACGGAGAGCAGGGAATTCGCGCCGGAGCGCGGCGGCCGCGCTGAGCAAGTATTCGATGCCTTTCAGTTCCACCAATCGTCCTGCAGTTCCGATGATGATCTCAGGTCTAGCGCGGTGGCACAGGGTTGGAGGGTTGCCCGGAGGGACCGTCACTCCCGCATAAATCACTCGCGCCGGGCCATCGACAACTCGACTTGCCACTGCCTGGGAGACGGCGACGACGGCATCTGTTCCCCGGGCGGAGAAGTATACAGGGGTCAGGCCCTGGGGCTCAAGAATCCGGCCGTGCAGATGTCTGACGATTTTGGCGCGCGCGGCGGCGCGCGCCAGCCGACAGACCGACCTTCCGCCGAAGTGAAGATGGACAATCGAGAACCTCTGGGTGCGCAGTCTACGCCAGAACCTCCAGGCACCCGCCGGATCTCGCATTCCGCGCCACCAGACAAGGGCGCTCGCATTGACGCCGGCCTGTTCAAGCATGCCAATCAGGGGGCCTGTACCCTCCAGAAACCAGGCGTGAATACGGTATCGTTCGGGATTGAGTCCCCGCGCGAGCGCGCCCACAACGCGGGCCATGCCCGTACCCGCGGGCTGCGCCGTGCCAAGAATGTGGAGTACTTGGTGGGCCATCACTTTATTCGATCGCGAGATCATGGGGCTGGGACAACACCAGCGACGTCACAGAGCTCGACCTTCAAGGGTTCGTGCACTGCAGCCCGGCCGGGTGTGCGGTAGACAATCGAAACTGCGTCGTTGTTCTGGTAGACGGTCTCCGCACAGGTGAGTGAGTTCTCCCCGGGAGGCATCTCGGCACCGACGGTGAATCGATACAAATGGCCGTGGCCTCTAAGGTCGCCCAACGTGAAGATCACAGGGCGAGGGGCATAGTAAGACGCGATCCGTGAATTTACCACGTAGATCACGGCATCCGGAGGCAGAATTGTGTTAAGCGCCCGAAAGTCTTCGATAAAGGCGACATACTTGTACAAAAAGGATTCGCGGCTTTCGATTCCCGAAACTACCTTGATGAATGGTCTCGCATAGAGGACTTGGATGGCCAGCCACGGCAGGCATGCTCCAATCAGGATCAACCACCATCGCGCGATGAGGCGCGCTCCTAGCGGGCAGGGCCAAAGCACCCATGCACCGATGATGAGCACGACGTACTGGAGGCCGCCCAGGAATCGAAACTCGTGCGGCAGCAGCCAAGCAATCAGAAGTGCCTGACCGCAAACGAGCCCGAGTAGAGCCTTACAGATTCGCTCGCGCTTCCAAGCCGCAAAGGCAACAACTCCAAAGGCTGCGACCACTCCTACCGAAACAGAGGGGGCCACCCAGGCAAGGAGAGGTATCCATCCCGTTTGACTGATTTCTTTTGCAAATGCGAGGCGCGCGATGACGCTTGGCCCAAAATAGTGCGAATGAAACATTGAGGCAGCGGCAAGGCCAAGCGGCGATCCGCATCGCAGCGTGGTCCACAGGATGATCGGGCCGTAGAAAACTGCCCATACGATGAGTGCGATTCCTACGGCTTTCCTCCAACCGATTTGAGCCGCTGCCCGGTGGATGCCGATCAAAGTTACTACCCACGAGAGGGGCAGAATTGAGACCTTGGTTGAAGCGGCCGCATATGCGGCAAGGCAAACGAGAAACAGCCGCGTTTGCGCTTTGAACTCGCCGGTTAGTCTGTCAGGAAGCAGGGCAAGAAGAACCGCCGTGACCGTAGCGAGATCTCCGAGTGCGTGCGGCCCGCTCGTAACATGCCATACGGAGGAATAGAGCCCAACGGCAGATATTGCGCCGGTTGCCCACCCTGCTGTCGTGCTGCCAGTCAGGTCTGCGGTCAATCCGGCAACGAGCAAAATCAATGCCGTCCCGAGCCCCCAACTGACCACGTTGCCCGCCTCGGGGAACCCTGCGGCGTGCGCGGCGCTGAGGCCCAACTGGAACGCTGTTTGTGGGAAGAACGCTGCTTCAAATGGCCAACGATACAGGTGAACGCCGCGATCTTCCATGATTCGCTTGGGTATCAGCATGTGGTAATACAGCTCGTCGATTTTCGTCGAGGGTGCGACGGCCATGATGAGGTTAAGTGCTACTACGGCAACGATCACGGCGATGAACCAGCCATCAGCATTGCGCGTTGTCTTCAGGCCAGTCACAATGGGGATGTGTCTCCTAAGCCCCACCAAGACACAGCAGCCGATCAGTGTGGCCGCTCCGCCGGCCAGCTTCACCGCGGTCACGCCCCCACCGACGAAAAGGACCAGCATGACGATCAGGTCGATGATGGCCACTCCGCTTATTAGGGATGATGGCAGTCGCCAGCGATGGGGAATAGGTCCAAGAAGGTGCGTGACTCCGAGTCCTATACCGCCGGCGGCGATCAGTCCCAGCAGACCCCCTATTAAGGTTCTCATCGAGCCCATGAAATTGTTCGATCCTCAGCAATGGCGAGAATCAGGTATCCGTCCACCGCAGGGCGTGCATGTTTTGAACCAAGGCGGCGCGAAATGAACCCTCCCGAACCTGGAAAAACTGGCTACGCCTTCGCGCGCAAGCCAGGCTCCAATTCCTCGAATACTTGTCGCGGACTCGACTGGTGCGCTTGTCTCACTTGGGAACAGGCGAATCGTACGTTTCATATACCGAGCCGAATGAGTATAGAGCAAGGCAGCCTAAACTTCGAGCCAAAGCCGGGCGGTCCGTTGACGGCAGTAATATCTTCACGCAGAATATGTGAGGCGTCCAGTCATCGGGCTGTGGCCAGCGCTCTGCCGGAAAACGAGGGTGGCGTGGGAGGCCTCCCGAACGGGCGGGCGTACACTTCCTCTGTACCCATACGGTCATCAACCATGTTAGCCAAGAGCCTTTTGAAAGCGATTTTGCCCGTGCCCGCTCGCCGATGGTTGAGGCGCCAACCACTGCGTGTTGAGCGATTGCTTTGTCGACTAGAAGGCCAAGGAGACATCGATCTCTTTCGGCGCACTACTCCGGTCGGTTGTGAATGGGGCGGGAGTCGAGGGCAGATTGTTGACCGCTACTACATTGAGAGGTTCCTGGCGGAGAATGCAGGGGACGTGCGGGGACACGTGTTGGATTTCGGTGACGATTCGTACGCGCGCAGATTCGGTGGCGCCAAAGTGACCCACGTTGACGTACTCCACCTTACCGCAGATAACCCGCGTGCCACGATCGTCGCGGACTTGAGCGATGGCGACCAAATTCCGTCGGACACCTTCGATTGCATCCTGTGTACACAGGTGCTCTTGCTGGTTTACAATCTTCACGCCGCAATCCGAACTTTGCATCGCATATTGAAGCCTGGGGGCGTTGTCCTGGTTACCGCGCCGGGCATCCAAAAAATCAGCCGAGGCGACATGGAGATGAGCGGAGACTACTGGCGGTTTACCACCCTTTCCCTGCGCCGACTTTTCGAGGAAGTCTTTCCCGGAGAGCACGTCGAGGTTAAGGCCCATGGAAATGTTTTAGCGGCTATCGCGTTTCTGCACGGGCTTGCAGTAGAAGACCTCCAACGCGAGGCTCTGAACTACCACGATCCGGACTACGAGGTTACTATTGCGCTGCGGGCAGTTAAACCTACAAGTTAGAAATTCCCATGTAGCGGATGGCTTTGTGCGTGAGCCCGGGAAGAAGAGTTCATGCTGATCCGCAAGACGATTGACGGTTCCCGCACCGTAGGGCACGACGCGTATTGGCGCTTCCACCATTTGTTAGCTCGCGTCGGGTTCCTGCGGAGTGGATACTATTTTTGGCTCGCGGTCCGAGAGGCCATGATGGATAGTCCCACGCGCGGGCTGGCAGAGTTGAATCATGAGTTCGAACCCCGTGAGGACCCGTGGGATTACACTACGGTTTCATACCAAACAGATCGAATTCGCAGCGAGGTGGGCATGTTGGACGCCGTTCGCGGAGCGGCGCGCTTCGGGAAAGCGCTGGAGGTGGGTTGTGCCGAAGGGCTGTTTACTGAAAGCCTCGCACCGCGGTGTGAGTCCTTGCTGGCCCTGGATATATCATCCGTCGCCCTAACCCGAGCTCGCCGGCGGCTCCAGGGGGATGAACGCGTTCAGTTTGCCCAGTGGGATCTTCGGGTCGATCCCGTGCCCGACACTTATGACCTGATCGTCATCATCCACGCGCTGGAGTATATCCGGAATCCCATTTATGTCCGCAGAGCTCGTACTAAGCTGGTAAACAGCCTTCAACCGGGAGGTTACCTCTTGGTAGGCACAATGAAGGTGGCGGAGATGTATGAAGATGCTTGGTGGGGCCGGTATTTCCTGCGAAGTGGAAAGAGAATCAACCATTTCTTTGCCGAGCATCCGGCGCTGGACGTGGTCCGGACGGCGGAATTCTATTTGGGGAAAGACTACGTCGCGTATGATGTTCTTCTTCGAAAAGGAATTTGAGGGCAGGCTGAAGAACGGAAGACCAGCCATTCGTCATGCGGAGCTGGCATGACCGACGGTTTGAAGCTCAGCATTATCGTACCGACCCACAACCGCCGAGACGTGTTGGTTTCGCGAACGCTTCCGGCAATTTTCAAACAAGATTTTCCGGCAACCGAATACGAGATCGTCATCGTGGTCGACGGATCAACCGATGGGACCGCTGAGGCGCTCCGCAAACTTCGTCCGCCGTGTTCGCTGCGTATCATTGAACAGGTGAACCGCGGCCCCAGCGCCGCCAGGAATCAGGGCATTCAAGCGGCGAGAAGTGGCCTGCTTCTGTTCCTTGACGATGACATTATCTGCGGCCCGGACCTCCTCCAACAACATGTTGGGGCACACGTCGAGCCGGAACCTGCGGTG
This sequence comes from Terriglobia bacterium, assembly GCA_052139985.1. Lineage (GTDB taxonomy): Bacteria > Acidobacteriota > Terriglobia > UBA7540 > UBA7540 > Bog-366. The sequence goes on along the minus strand of JBKQVI010000226.1, from coordinate 17,177 downwards.
GTGTACGGGCCCATCTCTCTCGCGCCAGATACTCCTCCCTCTATTCTCAAGTACGCCATTGGAGCTTGGTACCGGAAATACTATGGCCATCTCGACGCACAAGGTGGACTGAAGTGGCCGCAAGATGATTATCTGATCAGCAACAGTTCGATCCCGCGAAACACACTTATCGACTCTGGTGGGTTCGACGAGAACATGCCGGCGAAGGAGGATTACGAGTTCGGCCTCCGTCTGTGGAAGATGGGAGTGCAGTTTAAGTACCTGCGGCAAGCCAAGGCCTATGAGCATTACCTGAAGCCTAGCCGCTATGTTTTGCGCGAAGACGGACAGAGCTTTGGCAAAGCCGAAGTGTTGCTTTCCCGCAAGCACTCCGACTATCGTCCGTACTCGGCGTTGGCGGCATTGGGCAAGACCGTTGGATGGAAGCGTCTGTGGCGCCGCATATACCTTGCGCTCCCCGTGGCCCCGGTGGCACTCCTCGCGCCACCCATCTGGATATGTGACAAGCTGAGCCGCTTCCCCAGAATGCAGAGGGCCGGCCATCATCTGCTGGGCGTCGGGCGTGGCGTAGTGGAGTTTCGCAGCGCGGCCAAAGAAGCAGGTTCCTGGAAAGCCCTGCAGAGAGAATTCGGCGTGCGCCTGCCGGTGCTGCTCTATCATCACGTGGGGCCCTTACGATCCGGAACCGTTCCTGGTTTGAACGTTTCTCTCGAGAGGTTCGAGCGCCATGTGCGCTGGCTCGCTCGCCGGGGCTACACTGGCATCTGTCCCGCCGATTGGGTCCGCTGGCGCCGCGAGGGGAAGGGTCTTCCCGATAAGCCGGTGCTACTCACCTTCGATGATGGCTATGCGGATCTAGTTGAACATGCCTTACCCGTGCTTCGGCGCTACGGCTTTGGGGCGGCGGTGTATGTGGTTACCGGACAGCTCGGCGGCACGAACGCATGGGATGAGGCGCTTGGCCACAGCACGCTCCGGCTTATGACTGCCGACCAAATCCGCTGTTGGGCCTCGCAAGGCATCGAATTCGGTGCCCACAGCCGGACGCACGCCGATTTAACGAATCTCTCCGCAAATGAGCTGTCAGAAGAAGTCGTTGGCAGTGGTAAGGATCTCGAGTCGATCCTGGGGTCGCGGGTGGTTTCTTTCGCCTATCCTTACGGATTCCACAACGAGGCTGTGGACGACTGTGTTCGGAGAGCTTTCGATCTGGCCTTCATTGCTGACGATCAGCACGAGGGTTTGAATCATCTTATGACCGACCCGAACCATCTCTTGCGTACCAGGGTGCTGGCCAACGATTCGTTGCTCGCGCTGGAGTGCCGCGCCCAGTGGGGCCGCAACCCTTTCTCTAATCTTCGGAGTCGAATTGGCTTACGTTCGCGCGTTCAACGCGCGGCGCGTTTTGCCCTCGGTCGCCACAAACGGTGATCCGATGGAGAAAAGGACTGCCCCATTGATGCTTTCGGTGGTGATGTCAACTTATAACCGCCGGGATCTCTTGGTTTCAAGGACTCTTCCCGCGATCTTCAACCAAGGCTTGCCGGTGGACGAGTTCGAAGTCATCGTCATTGATGACGGGTCGACCGACGGCACAGCCGCGGCGCTCCGTGAACTGCGGCCGGCCTGCGCGTTCCGTATCATCGAGCAGTTGAATCGTGGCCCTAGTGCAGCCCGAAACAACGGCATTCGTGCCGCCCATGGTGATCTGCTTCTCTTTGTTGACGACGACATTATTTGCGGCCCAGGACTTTTCAAACAGCACGTTGCCGCTCACGCCAGCTCCGAGCCTCGGGTAGTGTACGGGTCGATCTTTCTCGCTCCCGGAACTCCCCCCTCGGTTCTCAAGTACGCCAATGAAGCTTGGTACGAAAAGTACAATAAGGACAATGCCGATCCCGAATCACGTCATGGACTGAAGGTGCCCCACGACACTTTCCTTATCAGTAACAGTTCAATACCTCGGGTTACGCTCGCCGCCTGCGGCGGGTTCGATGAGAGCATGCCGGCGCGGGAAGATTTTGAACTGGGTCTACGGCTGGCGAAAATGGGCGTGCCGTTTCACTACCTGCCGGCTGCCGTGGCCTTTGAGTTTTTTGTAAAGCCCTCCGGGCATTTTCTGCACAATGACGGGGAAATGTACGGTCGAAGCGAAGTCTTACTTTGCCGGAAGCACCCTAACTACCGTCCGCGTTCAGAGCTGCTGGCGGGGTTGGGAAGGACGGTGGGGTGGAAACGGCTTTTACGCCGGATAATGCTTCAGTGCCCTATATCGCCTGCCCATCTCTTTACGCTGCCCATTTGGGTATCTGAGAAGCTGTGCCGGTTCCCCTCTGCGCAGAAGATGGGCTTGCGTTTCCTAGGAATTGGACGCCGAATCGCCGAATTCCGCGCCGCCCTCAAAGAAGTCGGCTCGTGGGAGAACTTCCAGCGCGAATTCGCGACGCGCTTGCCGGTACTGCTCTATCACCATGTGGGTCCCGCTCGACCGGGGACACCGCCAAGTTTGACCGTTTCTCCCGAGCGATTCGAGCGCCATGTGGGGTGGCTTGCTAGCCGGGGATATCAGGGCATTCGTCCGTCCGATTGGCTCGGTTGGCGTCGAGCGGGGAAGGGCCTCCCTGGGAAGCCGGTGCTATTCACCTTCGATGACGGCTACGCAGATCTAGTCGAACACGCCTTGCCCGTGCTCCGCCGCTACGGCTTTGGAGCGGCAGTGTACGTTGTTACCGGGCAACTGGGAGGGACGAATGCTTGGGATGAGGCGTGGGGGGCCGCCACCTACAGGCTTATGACCGCCGAGCAGATTCGTTATTGGGCCACGCAGGGAATAGATTTCGGGGCCCATAGCCGGACGCATGCGGACCTGACTACACTTTCCTCAAGCGAGCTGTCTGAGGAAGTTGTTGGCAGCGGGAAAGATCTCGAGTCGATCCTAGGGTCTCGGGTGGTCTCGTTCGCGTACCCTTTCGGGTTTTACAACCAAAGGGTACTTGACTGTGTTCGTGCGGCTTTTGACCTTGCTTTCACTGTCGACCGCCAGATCGCCGGTATGAATTATCTTGTGACGGACCCGCACCTGCTGCGGCGAACGATGATTCAACCCGGAGATTCGGTGTTTGATGTCGAGTGCCGTGCACGCTGGGGCCACAGTCCAATACAGCGCCTTCGCTCCCGCCTCCTCCTGCGTTCGCGACTTAAACATGTGGTGGGTTCCATCTTGGGCAGAAGCATGCCATGACTACCTAAAAGGGCAAAGTTATACCTTGGCAGAGAGGCGTCGCTGACGACGGACCTGGGGAAGAGAAAGGGCGACAACTAAAATCGCCACCAGGAAGGATATGATTACTCCCCAAGTCTGGTCGCGAGTGCGTTTGAATTCAAGTTGGACGCGACTGTGACCTGATGGTACCTGCACCACCACGGCATCGTGAGCGTCCCGCTCGACGTCTTCCACCTCCGTTCCGTTCAGCAAGACATGCCAGCCTGGAAAATAGAAAAGCCGAATTCGAACCTGCACAGGTTGCGAGCTATCTACTGTAAAGACCCGTGACTCCGTCTTCCAGGACTGGATCGAGATGTCGGGAAGGGTCGTGGATCCAGCGAGCGCTTGCTGATCCTCTTCAGCATGATCGAGCAGTACAAAACGCGGAGTGGGCACCCACGGTGGCACACCTGAATCCGCGTCGTATCCTGCCGCTCGGGGAATATAATCTCCCGCCCCTTCAATGGGCGCACCGGAGAGCAGAGGAGCGGCCAGTTCTTCCCAATTTAGCACGCGCTTTCGCACGGTGAAACTTGACAGAATAATCAGGAGAGAGCATCCACATGCAACCACCGCGAGCCAGGAGTGCCTTTTGATTTGCATCACAGCGGCCGCAACAAAGAAGACCGCAGCAAAGTTCAGGGGGAACAGCCAACGCCAAGGGAATTGGACATAGTGGAGAAAAGGTGCGTACTGCCAGAGTAAACGACTGACCGAAATGCACATGAGGGTAGAACATCCCAGAACTGCCCCTAACGCAGCCGAAACATCGCGTCGCTCGCCCCAGAACTTCCTTGCAGAGAGCCACGCCACCGCCCCGACGACAACCTCCCAGAGGAACCCTGCATTCAACATGACACGCAGCCAGGACGTGTCCTTATACCACGTACTCATCAGGAGAAAGTTGGCGAGTGGGTCCCAAGCAAAGATCTGGCCTACATCTATCAAAGGTCGTTCGACGCGGGCAGGAAGGAGATAAAAGGCTGCCAGCCCCGCTCCCAACACCTCCGCAACGACAAAGCTGGCAAGGAGCGATTTGGACTTTCGTAGCAGAGCCAGAGCCAAGACCATTAGGGCGGCGAGATAATTCGCGATAATGGCAGCCGGAATGTTGGTCAACCAGAACACCGCGATCCACAAGGCCAGCATCGCGATGCTTCGCTTCCCTTTCGCACCCAGGCGAAAAACTGCCAGGACAAATAGAGGGAACAGTGCCGCGGCAAGAAACTCCGCGAATGCACATCGAATGTACACTACCTCCAGATTATAGGGATTGATGATATAGGCGAAGGCGCCCACAAGTGATGAACGGTCGTCGATGAACTCCCGTGCCATGTAGAAGAAGCTGAAGCCGCCCAACACGAGTCCCAACCAGGTGTAAGTCGCCAGTACCATTCGCAGCGGAAGGCAGGCAGCCAGTGCACCGCCCAAGATCCGCGACAGGGGCGGGTAAAAAACCATCGCCGGGTTCCCATACCCAAATGTTGCTTGGCCAGCCCAGCGGGCGTAGAGGATTCCCTCCCGCCACTGCCGGGCGGTCTCGAACCACAGGCTCGTATGGAATGCAACGTCGTCGCCGGGATAATACCCATAAGAAATAAGGGGAGCGACGGCCGCCGTTGCGGTCAGCAAAATGAGGACGCAAATCCTGAACCGCGAGACCGAATTGGACACTTCGCCTTCCATTTTGACTTTACCAAAGTCGCCAGACCAGATACTCTCCCAGGTAACTACTCCGCGAGCAGGGTCATTCGTGTCACCCAGCGATGCCCAGGGCTCCGGAAGCACTAGATTGACATGCGCGCCGCGAGCTTGCTATCGAGTGATTCCTCGGGATCGAGGCGCGATTTCGCCAGCGAGGTGTTTCCTCAGAGTTTCTGGCCAGATGGGCGACCTTGAGACGATCATGCTAGCAAACTGTCGCCCCATAATTCTACCGGCAACAGGCTTTTGGTCATGAGCCAGATGGCGGGAGCCATTCTCCATGAGCCTCAGTCACTGGCAGACCCGAGCGAAATAGATCAGCGACTCGCGATTTAGTTCTGGCTTCTTTTGGCATGGCCATCGGAATCTTGGGCGGCTTCTCGTGCTAAAATACGTTTCCCAACTGAGTCGTTGCCTGCGGATTCTTAATGAGTAGTCCCGGTTCGTCGTACTGTTCTCTGCGCGACAGCAGGCTGACGCGAGTGTGGATGCATCCTTCATGAGCCCAGAACAGAAGCCCTGGTGGCGATTGACACCCGCCCGCAAAGCCCAAGCCGCAGCCGCTTCCGACAGCAGTGAGCCTTCTCGCCTGGAAGTTCTCCTGATGCTTGTCATGATGCTCGCTCTGCACCTCTTGACCGTCTGCCGGGCAGGCAAGTTTTGGGAACTTGTCGTCTCGCGGACCGATGACATGAACTATGTGGAAGTCGCCGACATCATTCGCCTCTGGCACTTCTCTGGCGGACCGATTTCACAGTACTTTTGGGGATTCCCTTACACGATCGCGGCTGTCTCCACACTCCTTTCAATCCCCGAACTGATGGCGGCGGTGGTGATTTCCGTCTTCGCGTCTCTGGCGCTCTGCCTGCTGCTGCACCGCCTTTACGGAGGCTGGGTAACCGCGGTCTTCCTTTTGGTCAACTTCATATGGATTCAGCTCTCGGTCGAAGGAGGCAGCGAACCGCTGTTTATGTGCCTGCTCTTTGCTTCATTTCTGGCGGCACGCTCCGACCGGTGGACCCTCGCGGTGTTCCTGGCGTCACTCAGCACAACGGTTCGGCCGGTGGGCGTGTTTGCCCTGCTGAGTTTTGCGATCGTTCTGACAAGGCGAAAAAGCTATCGCCAACTGGCCGTCATCACACTGATCGGTCTCGCCATTGGAGTGCTCTACGTGATCCCGCTCGGGATATTCTTCGGAACTCCCTTTGCAAACTTTATTGGATACCATGGGGACTGGGGACCTCGCGGGTGGCCACTTACTTATCCTTTCGGTGCCTTGATTTCCAGTTTTCTGGCAGCACTTCACAATCATAACGTCCGGTGGTACACGCTGACTTTGTTCGTGGCTTGGCCGTTGGTGGCCGTGGTAAGCACGGTGGCGATATGGCTTCCTCGCAACCGGCAGGGGTTCGTGGCAAAGTATCGGTCTGAGGCCCTGTTCGCCTCGATTTACACTCTGTTCCTTCTCCTTTACAACAATTTCGAAATCGTTTGGCTCTTTTCCAGGTTCCTGATTCCCGTCCTGCCGTTGCTCGTCTTTTCGTTACGCGATTGGATTCCGCGCGACCGCCGTGTGCTCTGGGGGGCGGGTGTGCTTTCGGCCTTGCTATCGTCGGCGAGCTTGGTGCACTTTAGGAATGTCTTTGGGTTCAGTCTCTCATGAGGCGAATCAAGCGGACAGGTAAGGCGAGCGCCATCGTAAATCCATTGATGCAGGATCATCGGGCGAGTCTTGTGAGGCAAGGCCGCGACCTAGGCGTTTTGGCAAGTATTCCAAGCAATTGTAGCTGAGGAGGAGTTGTTCAAAGCTTATGACCCCTGGGACTAAATCCTGGCTCCGTGCAACGCCCATAATGGGGGGCAATATCGCTGCGGCTGCAGAGCGTAAAGAGCCATCACTCTCCGAGGTTCTCTTAATGCTCGTCACGGTGTTCGCCTTGCATCTCCTGACCATCTGCAGGGTGAAAAACTTCTGGGACGTGGCAGCCGTCTGGGGTGATAACGGACCCTATCTGGGGGTTGTCGCCATAATTCGCAATTGGCACTTCGCGGGTGGGGAACGACCCTGGCATTTTTGGGGTTTTCCCTATGCGATTGCAGGGATTTCACGGCTGTTTTCAATACCGGAACTGATGGCCTTGGTGATGATTTCGATGCTGGGATCGCTGGCGGTGTGTGTTTTGGTGCATCGTCTTTACGGAGGCTGGGTTGCCGCAGCCTTTCTCTTCCTGATTAACTACCGGTGGATTGTTGCTTCCGTGGAGGGGGGCAGCGAACCGCTGTTTATGTGCTTGCTGTTTGCTTCCTTCTTGGCAACACGCGTGGGCCGATGGAACGCCTCCGCACTGCTAGCGTCGCTCAGCACAACGGTTCGGCCGGTTGGAGTATTCGCGCTGCTGTGTTTTGCGATTGTTCTGGCCAGGCGAAGGAGCTATCGGCAATTGTCAGCGATTACGCTGATCGGCCTTGCCGTAGGAGTGCTCTACGTCGTGCCCCTCTGGCTCCTCCTGGGAAGCCCCTTTGCCAATTTCTCAGGTTACAAAGGGGATTGGGGGCCTCACGGGTGGCCACTCACTTATCCCTTCGGCGCCTTGGTCTCCAGCTTCCTGGCCGCCCTTGATACCAGCCGGTGGCCTAACTTGGTCATGTGTGCGGCTTGGGCGGTGGTGGCGTTAGTGGGCACCGTGGCGATGTGGCTCCCTCGCAACCGTGAGAGGTGCTCGATGTATCGGCCCGAAGCCCTGTTCGCCTCGATATATACTCTTTTCTTTCTCTCGTATAACTTCTCAGATATTGCCGGGGATTTGCCTAGGTTCCTGATTCCGGTCATCCCTCTGCTCCTATTTTCATTGCGTGATTGGATTCCGAGGGACCGGCGCGTGCTTTGGGGGGGGGCCGTGCTGTCAGCGTTTCTGTCATCCGCAGCGATGGTGGGTTTCAAGAACGTCTTTGGATTCAGGTTGCCATAATCTCGCGAGCGACCGGGTGAAGCTTGGAGGGGGTTCTCCCTCGTGAGGAAAGACCGAAAAGGAGTACGCAAGCCAGCATAGCAATCCTTTTGACCAGGAGCCAGAAGCAAGTATTGAACTGGCTTGGGGGACGGCCGTGCCGCCTGACATGGTGGTCTGCGCGGACGACACACTTTCGTTTAGAGTAAGCGCTTTCATGAAGGTCCGTAGCGGGACGGGGCACAACGCGAGCACGCCGTCATTCTAGGAACCCAGTCGCAAAATCGATCGGGCGTTTCGGGATGGGACGATTCTGCCCGCTTGGAGGTCGATATATGTTTCCTGCGTCCCGGCGCACGGCCAGTCTGGATAGAAGCCACCGCAGAACTTCTGCGAAGTATTCCACAATGCGCAGTTCGACGTCCGGAAGTGCCTGCCCGCTATGGAGGATTCCGGATCCTCTTCCCGGGCCGCGGAACTGAGCATGGTTTGTGAATTAACCCATTCCTCGACATTGTGCATCGGTCTGCATCGGACTCAGATCTCTTGATGCCGGTCCCACCTCTGTGCTAGGTTTGAGCACCTTGATAACCTCGCTTTCATCATCGGGACCCTCGATACACCTTGTCATTCTAATGCCCTTGCGTGACGACTGGAAATCGGCTTCAGTACTGATTCGTCAAATCGATGAGGTCCTTCGTTCCCAATCCTGCACTGCGGAGGTCCTGTTCGTCGATGACGATTCCTATCAGGGATGGGAAAGCGCGGACTTTCAGGCTGATTATGCCGCTGTTCGCAGCATTCGGGCGCTGCGGCTGCGGCTTAACCTTGGGCATCAGCGGGCCATCGCCATCGGGCTTGCCCATATTTTCGCAAAAATTCGTTGCGACGCCATTCTCGTCATGGACTCCGATGGGGAGGATACTCCTGACGGTGTCTCAGAACTGCTTCACGCTTTCCGCCAGGACCGCGGAGCCATGCTGATCTTCGCCGAGCGGAGCCGCCGCTCAGAATCCTTTTTGTTCCGCTGTCTTTACGGAGTGTACAAAATCCTGCATCGCCTTCTTACCGGATTGGGTGTGCGCGTAGGAAATTTTAGTATAGTACCGTCACCATATCTGAACACACTTGTAGTTCAATCGGAATTATGGAATCACTACGCAGCGTCTGTCTTTCGATCCAAGCGTCCCTTCCGAATGATTCCTATTCCGCGCGGAAGGCGGATCGCGGGAACGTCGAGGATGAATTTTGTTGCCCTGGTCACCCACGGCCTGAGCGCCATCTCCGTCTTTGGGGACATCGTTGGCACACGGCTTCTGATTGCGTCCGCGATCGGCGCACTTCTGATGACGGGGGCGATTACCGCCCTGGTCGTCCATCTATTCATCCATCGGGCAATATCAGTCTGGGTCGCGTATACGGCCGGCGCACTCGCCATGATCCTCGTTCAGTTTGTCATGATGGCAGCCATCTTCACCTTCTTTATGCTTGCGAACCGGACGAATCTTGGCTTTGTGCCACTCCGCGATTACTCGCTGTTTGTCGCAGAACTGGTTGACATCTACGCACCATGACTGAGTCTAAGTACGTGGGTTCCGAACTGGACCTATTCGCGACGGTGCGCAATTGGAAGTTGTATTGGTCGCAGCATATCCGGCCATTTGTTGCCGGGGACGTTCTTGAGGTGGGTGCCGGAATGGGATCGAATACACCGTTCCTCGATCCCGGCGGGCGGGGGCAATGGCTGTGTCTTGAGCCCGATCCGCAACTCGCCGCTCAAATAACTACGAACTTGAACCAAACGACACGGCATCGCACTTACGAAACCGTGTGCGGTACCTTGCAGTGCGTGGATCAGGGCCGGCAGTTCGACACGATTATCTACATCGATGTTCTCGAACACATCGAGAACGACCGTGAAGAACTGAATATGGCGGCAGCGCATCTTCGGTCCGGCGGGCGGATTATCGTCCTATCGCCAGCGCATCAGCGGCTATTCACTCCCTTCGACGCGGCCATTGGACATTATCGTCGTTACAACCGCTCGATGCTTCGAAGCATCTCTCCTGCTAGCCTGCAACTTGATAAACTGATCTATCTGGATTCCGTCGGCCTTACTGCCTCTCTGGCAAACCTGCTGCTTCTCCGGCAATCCATGCCGAGCCAGGTACAACTACGATTCTGGGACCGGCGTTTAGTTCCACTGTCACGAGTTCTCGATAAGGTCTGTCGGCATGCAATCGGAAAATCGATCCTGGCCATCTGGCGCAAGCCTTCCGGAGTATAGGAGAGCAGGCTTTCCTTCGCTTCTCCCAAGGCGACGGCTGCCGGTATTGCTTTGGCTTGTCATCTTCTGCCTGTCAGTTGACGTTGTTACGCTGTCGGCGAGAATGTTTGCCGACTTCCGGAATTACGCCGATGTCGGCTATCCGGACAGCGCCATAATACTCCGCATCGCCGAGTACGTTCACACCGGTCACCTATATCCGGACATCAACCAATCTCCCTATTACCCAACCCTCTATGGTCCGCTGGGCTATGTCATACTCAGTGTTCCCTACCGTCTGGCGGTTCACCATTCCTACTCTCCGGATAAAGCGTTACGGCTTGCGGGCTTCGGCTTCTTTCTTGGCTCGATTGCTCTCGTCTTTCTGATCGCTCGGCGATTGAGGGCCCCGGTCAACATCGCCCTGCTAGGTGCGCTGTTTGCAGCCTCCGGCCCTCAATTGCGCGCGTGGCCTATGCAGATCCGTCCCGATATGTTGGCACTCAGCTTTGCCCTGCTCGGTATTTGGTTGTGCCTCGGTTCGGAGCGGCGCTGGCAAGTAGCCATTGCCGCCGTTTGTGGCGGCTTGGCATTTCTCTGCAAACAAACCTTTGTGGCTATGCCCGCGGCTGTATTTGTGTGGTTTCTCTTCGACCGTCGACTCCTTGCCGCTCTCGGGTGGGCGACAGGCGTTGCCTTTACTGTCATTACTGGCTACGGGTTCTTCGTCTTACGCGAACCCCTCGCCTGGCAACATTTCGCGGCTCTTTCCCGCCCGGTTCTCGAATACCGCGAAGGTTCGCTCATTGTACTGACTGCGATGAGTGAAGCCAAGGTGCTTTTCTCTTTCTTCGGCGCCTATTTTGCGTGGCGACATCGCCATGAACGAGTACCGCTCATCATATTGTATGCTCTGACGGCATTGTTCATTGGGCTTTTGACCATCCCCCAGGCCGGCGGGGCGATTAATTACTTTTTTGAGTTTTGGGCGATTTCTGCCACACTGGCTGCGCCGGGGCTTGTAGAATTGAACCAGCGATTGCGGCGCACGCCGGCCGTCATTACTGCACTGGTTATCGTTCTGCTGCTTTACTTCTTCGTGCCAAAACTCCGAAGTGACGTGGGAGCGGCACGTGCCACCTACCGGGAGACGAGGCACTATGCACAGAGGCGCGCGCAATGGGAACGGCTCCGCAGTGTCCTTGCGGGACGACGATTGCTGGCCTTCGAACCAAGCATCGCCCTCTGGAGTCGTGTGCCAGAACTCCCTGATCCCTACTTGAACTCCTTGCTCGAACAGAGCGGGACTTGGAGTTCGGCCCCGATTGTCCGAAACCTCGATGGCGGCGTCTACGAGGCCATTATTTATGGAGATGTGGATGACTACCGTGGCGTGACAGTTCCCCTTTCGGTCTATGAGGCGATAAAACGGAATTACCTGCCTGCCTGTCAGTTTGAGGGAGATGCGGTCTGGCTGCCGATTCGTGCCGCGCCAGATTTGTATGATCGGCTCGTGCAGGCAGGTTGTGTGCCGGTGAGTAAAGTCCAATAGAGGGTTGGCAATCGGTTCAAGCCCTGCACGAAGCACTGGGAGTCCAACGTTGTTGGTACGATGACCTTTCTAGGCGGCACGTCTCTCCCTAATGGATCACCTCCTATGTTCGACATGCCAGAACAACGCAATTCGAGCCAAGCCCCGAACGCCTCAGTGACGCCCAAACAAAAAGCGCTGTTGTGGCTCCTTTTCTTTCTGATCTGCTTGGGGCTCGGCTACCCGCCTCTGAATCGATATGATCCCGCGCAGCTTGAGGGGACGTCTGATGTGGGTGCGTATAGAAGTATGGTGGTGGGCCGCGAACCCGCACGTGCATTCGAAGCAACCGGGTTCGAAGCGCGGTTCGCGCAATCGGAGAACCGCTATCGCGTGCTCGTACCTTCCGTCGCCAAGCCTATATATTGGCTGGTCAGGGGTCGTGTACGCACCTGGGATGCGGGCCTCTTTGCCTTGCTCGTGGCCAACGCGATTTTCACGGCAACTACCGCCTGCTTGTTGGTGGTGATTGGGCATCGTTTACGACTCGATTATTCGACGCCCTTGCTGGGCGCCACCCTGTACCTCCTGAATTTCTGCGTTGCCAATCTCAACTTGGTCGGGCTGATCGATTCCGCCGAAGGCTGTTTTATGTTGGTCATCGTCTGGTCGTTGCTCACCGACCGGTGGTATCTGCTGCCGCTCTGGGGAGTTTGCGGTGCACTTGCCAAGGAAACTTTTGCGCCGCTTTCCGTCATGTTCGTTTTGGGCTGGTGGATGTCGGAGGTTCACCGCGACCGCCTCCATCTCCCTCGCCTGGCGTGGGCTGGAGCATTGGGTGTGGCGAGCGTCGCCACGGTGACTGTTGTTATGTCGTCGGTCGTGGGCGGACTCGTTTGGCCCTGGCGGTTTGCAGGCGAAATGCGTGCAGGCCACGGCTTGCTGGCAGGATTGCGGGGATGTGTTGTTGACCACACCTTCTGGTATATCTTCATCTGGCTGCTTCCGTTGGGGCTACTGGGTTTGCGCCGCTTGCCCCGGCCATGGCTGGTGGCCACTGCCGTAGCATTTTGTGGCGCACTTGCGCTGGGCGCGTACAATGATGCCCGTGGCAATACGTCGCGCGCACTTTTCAATGTGGCCGGACCTGTCTTGAGCCTATCCGCTGCCGTCTTCCTGGTGCGCCCTAAGGAGGCGAGTGCCGCCGGCCCAACGCTCCCGCCGCGGACGCAGTTCCAATGACACGTGCAGCGGATTTCCCCCCTTCCCGGAAATAACCACAACTGAGAACGCCCGCATCCTGCCAAAGTCACCCGTGCAGCGCAAAAGGGTACCGTCCCAATTTGAGCGTAACGCCGCCATCTTGGCGGCTCTTGTGCCGGCTGGAAGCCGGCGCTACGGCTCAAATTAGGACAGCACCCGCAAAAGACTAGTGTTGACACGCCTTTCACCGCCGCCCTACACTTCATACTCAGGCGAAATCTACAACTTCCATCACAGGGGGCGACTTCATGGCTAAAGGTCCGTTGAACGATCAACAGGTCCGCGATTATCATGTCAACGGCTATGTGCTGGCCAAGGGCTTGTTCGATGACGAGGAGGTCGGCTTGCTCCGGCGGGCCGCCAAGGAGGACCGGGAACTCGACCAGCATTCGTTTGGTAGAAAGGATGGAGAAGGCGGGGTCGTGCGCCTCTCGTTGTGGAACCATCCCGGCGATTCGCTGTACGGAATGTTCGCGCGCAGCGAGTCCCTTGTCAACTCCGCGGAGAAGCTTTTGGGTGGCGAAGTGTACCATTATCATTCCAAGATGATCATGAAGGATCCCAAGGTTGGCGGCGCCTGGACTTGGCATCAGGACTATGGGTACTGGTATCAAAATGGCGTTCTCTTTCCTTTGCTTTGCAGCGCTTTTATCGCCGTCGATCCGGCTACCCGGGCGAACGGATGCATGCAGGTCCTGCGTGGCTCGCACGAACTCGGTCGCATCGATCACATTTTGACCGGTCAGCAGGCCGGCGCGGATATGGAGCGCGTGGCGGAGATCCAGAAGCGATTGGAACTCGTCTACGTCGAGATGGAACCCGGCGACACTTTGCTTTTCCACTGCAACCTGCTTCACAGGTCCGACCAGAACCATTCCGACAACCCGCGCTGGTCGATGATTTGCTGTTACAACGCGGCGCGCAATGACCCCTACAAAGAATCGCACCATCCGCGCTATACTCCGCTCCGCAAGGTGCCGGACAGCGCCATCAAGGAAGCCGGCACACGGCGCTTTAGCGATGCGCACGCGGACGTCGCCTGGATGGACCCCGCGCGGGATGAAAGCGCGCGCAGCCTGGAGAAGAAGTAGCGACTTCCACTCTTGGAGGGCCTCATGACAGACGGCAAAGCTGTTCTGCTGCGCCATACTGTTGCTACGCTCGCCTATCGAGGCGGTAAAGCGTTGCGTGGTGCGCCCGCGGAATTCGCCGGCTTTTGCGCGGGCGAGACCACTCGCACACCTGCCCAAATTCTGGCTCATATCGGCGACCTGCTGGATTGGGCGCTTTCTCTCGCGCAGGGTAGGGAAGCTTGGCACAACTCTCCGCCGATCATTTGGGAGAAGGGAACGGCTCGGTTTTTTGCCGCTCTCGAAGCCTTCGACAATCGGCTCTCTGCCGCGGAACCGCTCGCCTGTTCCGTGGAGGGATTGTTTCAGGGTCCCATCGCCGACTCCTTTACGCACGTTGGCCAAATTGCCATGTTGCGGCGCCTGGCGGGCTGCCCGGTGCGTGGTGAGAACTATCTCAGAGCGCAGATCGCAGTCGGCCGATTGGGCCCTGAGCAGGCCAAGCCAGACGTTGAGTTCGAATAGATGGGGCGTCCCCACCACTGGCATCCATTTAAGCCCATAGGGGTTCGGCGCTGACTGGGTGGCAGCCGTAACCTTCGGCTTCGCCTTCTCCGTTGTTACTCGCGTGGTATATTCTGCCGATGTCTTCCACCTCCACTGCCAACTCTACAATCTTGTTCAGCCACCAGCCTTTCCTGCTTTATTTTTGGGCACGGAGCTTTTCCGAATTCTCCCAACAGATCGCCACCGTGGCAATGGGCTGGCAGGTCTATGCGCTGACCAACAGCGCGGTTGCCCTCGGCATGGTGGGCTTGGTGCAATTCACTCCATCGGCGCTTCTGGTATTTGTAGCCGGACACGCCGCCGACCGCTATGATCGCAAGCGGGTGGTGCAGGTCTGCCAGGTTGTGGAGGGGCTGACCGCCGCATTCCTGGCCTGGGGCAACTTTGCGGGATGGCTGAGCGTACCTGATATTTTTGCTGCCTTGGCGGTGTTCGGTACGGCGGAGGCATTTGAGAGCCCGGCGGTCGCGGCTTTGCTTCCGGGCGTGACGCCGGAGGGAATGCTGCAGAAGGGCACCGCGCTCTCCAGCGCGGGGTTTCAGGTGGCGGTCATCAGCGGTCCGGCGCTGGGCGGCTTGGTCTACGCAGTGGCTCCCGGCGTGCCTTACTCGGTCATGGCGGCATTCTGGCTTCTGGCGGCGATGCTGAACGGGGCCATCCGGCTGGACCGGCCAGTGACCGCCAAAGAACCGCCGACGCTTGCCGCTTTGTTCGCCGGCGTGGGATTCGTGCGTCACCATGCAGCAATATTGGGGACGATATCGCTTGATCTGTTCGCCGTCTTGCTGGGGGGGGCGACGGCATTGATGCCAATCTATGCGCGTGACATTCTGCATACGGGTCCCTGGGGTCTGGGTGTGCTGCGTGCCGCGCCGGCGGTGGGCGCATTGTTGATGACGTTGGCGCTGGCCCACCACGCCATCAACCGCCGCGCGGGGATGCGCATGTTCCAGGCGGTTATCGTCTTTGGCTTGGCGACGGTGGTGTTTGCGCTCTCCCACTTAATCTGGCTCTCGCTTCTCGCTCTCGCCATTTTGGGTGCGGCGGATATGGTAAGCGTGGTCATCCGCGTCTCCCTCGTGCAACTCGGCACGCCAGACGAGATGCGCGGCCGGGTGGGCGCGGTGAATTACTTGTTCGTCAACGCTTCCAACCAGCTTGGCCAATTCGAAAGCGGCATCACCGCCGCCTTGTTCGGCGCGGTGCCGGCGGCCGTTCTGGGCGGGCTGGGAACCATCGCCGTGGCTCTCCTGTGGATGAAACTCTTTCCGACGCTGAGGAATGTGGAGCGGTTGGAATAACTTGCCGACATCCCTACGCTTTGCATCCGCTCGCATCGGCCTAGAACTCCACGCCGAACCACGAGTTTATTAATGCCGTATTGAATGATCGGGTACTTGACGCCGTGGGACAGAAGAATTATTCTCGTCAGGAACTTCCATGTCATCAAGTGACCGTGACTACCGTCGCGACAAGCGTGTGACGTTCACGATGCCCGCACGCTTAGCTACAGGTCCCGGCGCTGACTGCGTAATCGCAGATGCCTCGATGGTTGATCTTTCGGAGTCGGGGGTCCGAGTCCGACTATGCGGTCAGATCGTGCCTGGCCAGATCGTGGAAATCTTCTTAAACAAGCGCCCCGAGCGCTGCCGGGTTGTGTGGACCTGTCCGGCCGATGCCAAAAAGGAACTTATCGCAGGGCTTGAGTTTATCGCTCCCTTGCCCGAACCGCGCGGGCGCCAGACCCCTCCCGAAAGCCGCTGCGAGCCGGTCAATTAGCTCTCACTAACCCGCTGTTTGCAGAGCCACCCTCCCTTTTCAACCCATTTGATAGGTGACCAAGCATTGACACCCGCCTCGCGGGCTTGTTTCGGTGTTACCCGCCGGGCAGTTCGCGATAACTGCCCACCGCTTACCGCCTACTGCCTACTGCTTTCTACCATCCTACCGGCTTCCCCTGATTCTGTTCCTCCAGCCATTTTTCTAGCGGCGCAAAGTAGTCGCGGATAGCGGTGGCGTCCATTTCCCGCTGTCCGGTCAGGGCCTCGAGAGCGTCGGGCCACGGGCGGCTTTCGCCCATTTCAAGCACTTTGGCCAGGCGCGCCCCCGCTTCCTTATTATCGTAAATCGAGCAGCGGTTCAGCGGGTCCGTGCAGCCGGCGGTTTTCGCCAGTGCCCGATGAAACTGGAATTGCAGGATGTCCGCCAGGAAGTAGCGGGTGTAGGGGACGTTCGCCGCCACGTGGTATTTTGCTCCGGGGTCGAAGTCCTCTTCGCTGCGAGGCATAGGCGGGGCAACGCCCTGGTACTTCAATCGCAAGGCCCACCAGGCCTGGTTGTACTGCTCAGGCGTAATTTCCCCGGAAAAGACCTTCCATCGCCACTGATCGTTGAGAAGTCCGAAGGGCAGGAAGGCGATTTTTTCCAGCGCTTTCTGCATGAGCAAGCCAAGATCCTTGGAGGGATCGGGAGCATGGTCAAGCAACCCGAGTTTCACCAGATATTGCGGCGTGATAGAGAGCGCGATCGTGTCGCCAATGGCCTCGTGGAAGCCGTCGTTGGC
>JBKQVI010000225.1:0-2600 GCA_052139985.1 Terriglobia bacterium | reverse complement strand
AAAGTTGACGGCGAGCGTGCCGCCCGGTGTAGTTCCGACCTCGGGATTCTTGCCAACGTGCCCGAGCAGAAATGTCCTGTTGACGCTCTTTGCCATGGTGGTTGTTCCTTTCCTAGTGGTCTCGGTTCCGTACATGGTCGAGAGCCACAGCTTTGGTGACCTCGACATACGCCCCGTCGGAATAGCGGTAGAACCGCTGGCCGTCTGCACTGATGTTGAGATAGCGGCGCGTGAGACAGTGCTTGTATAACTCGATTTCCCCGGCTCGGCCCATGTACATGAAGTCCTCAAGCTCGCAAGCCGGAAGGACTAGCTCAAGCGGAGCCCAGTTCGGCTCGCCGACTGTGATGGCAGCTTCGATGGGAAGCGTCATGGTCTCAATCCTCCAGCGACTGGCGGCACTCCCAAATGCGAGTGCTTGCAGCCGACGCAGCAAACAGCAGCCGTTACCTTCCCGATTGCCTCTTCGAACTGCTGCGGCATATTCAGCACCTCGCCCGCGCGGTCATAGAAGATGGGAGTCAACTTTCCCCGGAGTGCGCGGTGTTCGTCCTTCCAGAGATCGATGGGGAGAACTCCATCCCGCCCCCGAAAGAGCAGCGTCGAAGCAACCTCCGGTCGATTCCGGCCTGGCGCGTGAGACAAAGTGTGGAGAGTAATCGCAAGCTCGCATGTCCGTACGGTGCGCAGCATCTCTACGCGCACCAGGCTCTCGGCGAGGAAGATCGCATGACGACCATTCACGGCAATCGAGTCGAGCGACTGCAACCAAGGCAATGGTTCGCCGTCAGGGGAGACGAAAGCGCACGCCCTGCCCATGTCGGAGACCGCGCCGCCGGATTCCACGCCGCGCAGCACATAGCGCTTCGCCAGGTGCTGATGTTCCAGTGAGATTCCGGGGGTGCAATAGATGCCCCGCTTCTGGAGTGCCCTTAGCACGCTGGCCGGAAGCGCGAGCGCGTGGAAGGCGCTGCGCAATGAGGCAGATTCGGGCTTCCGTTTCGTGGGGACGGCCTTCATACTCACTCCCTAAACCGCCGCGCGTGCCTGGATGGGCTGGCCAAGTGCGGCCCGAATCTCCTCTTTCGTGCAGCCGGCCCAGCATTTATAGAAGCGCGGGTTCTTGATCTGGATGGCAAGGTTGTCGCCGGAGCGGTCGTGCCCGACTCCCGCGCAAGACGGGCATCTTGCCCACCAGTTCCGGCTGTCTTTGCGAGTGGTCCTCACGTAGTCCAGGATTCGGAACTCCGAGTATTGCGGGGAAGAGACTGGCGGAGTGTACGGTGCCGCGACGACTGGTCGGTACGCTTCGGGCAGACTCATCCCTTCAATAAAGGTCCTGAGTTCCGCCTCGGTCAGCTTCTTCAGCCCGTCGAGGTAGGCAAGCTGCGCCTCCGGAGTGGGCTCGGCTTCGTAAAACCAGTAGCGCCGATTCGTCTTCCGGTGCACGCCGATCGGTGCGCGGATTGCATTTCCCAACTCTCCATCTTCGAGTCGGTCCTGGCGTGGGAATACCTCAATCCCTTCCTTGAGGCCGCCGCCTTTGACCGGGATGCCGAGTCGGAGAGCGAGATTGTAGACGTAGATGCGGCACTCAGAGGCCAGCAACGGTTCGGCGCAGAAGATCCAGAGATGCCCGCCGCGGCGCGATTGCTCCAAGGCGGCCTTCACTCCGTCCTGCTTCAACTCCCATTGCAATTGAAAAAGCGACTCCAGAGAGCCGTCGAAATCGGCATCAATCGCGACCCACTTTGAACGCTGGGTCTCGGGATTGATCGCATACAAGCTGATGGTGATATCGCCGTTCAGGTGCATCCGCACCACGCCTTCGTCCAGCGGCTTCGGCTCTTTGGTCTGCCAATTCCTAGCCGGGTAATAGGGAACGGAACCGTTCGGCAGCGGGCGTTCAGCCTGGATCGCGTATGCCCGCCGATTCACGAAGAGCCGCGTGAAGCTGGCTGCCGTTTCCCGGTTCACACAGAACGTGGCATACATGGCGGTCAAGCCTCCTTCATTCGCTGCGGTTGTATCGCGGGTCCAAAACTCGGTCAAATTTGCGCGGAAACGGCGAGTTGGGCCTGTCATGGAGGCATATATCTCGCCGATTCCGTGGCCGGTTTCAGGCGCAGTGAGCCTTTGGAAGGGCGACGATCCTCGTCGTGTTTGGCGGGATCGCGCCGGTTGGGGTTTTTGGGTTTTCGACGCGGATACGACGCGGACCGTCAGAAGCTCCACAAATGATTCCGTTGACTCTGGCGATCGCGCGGTTGATCGAGCGGATTCGGCTTGCGGACAGACGCATGGCAGGCTCCTTGGTGGCTTGGTATGGGCTGTTGAGGGGAACGGGATGAGGCGGGCTAAGCGTTGGCCGGCTGCAACTCGGAGATCAAGAGACCGGGCTGTTCGACCAGACGGAACAGGTCGTACTCGGAGAGAGCGCGGTCGAACTTTTCCGAGGTGAACCGATCCTCGCACTCTTCGAACGACAACATGTACCACTGATCGCAGCGACGATCGAAGACATAGATTGCTCCGGATGCATCGTCACCAGGAACCAACTGCAAGAGCAGAACGCCTTTGGCGGTTTGGATCCACCGCGT
>JBKQVI010000224.1:0-10621 GCA_052139985.1 Terriglobia bacterium | reverse complement strand
TCGATTCAACGAGGTGCGCGCCTTTGAGGCCGACCTGCCGTGACGATGCAGCTCATCCTTCACCCATCCAGGAGCCAAAGGGCTTCAGGGACTCCACGTTATCGCACACCGCCTTGATGGCTGCAGTGATGGGCACCGCGAGAATCAAACCGAAGCCTCCCCACAGCCAGGACCAGAACATCATGGCAATGGTCACCGAGAGCGCATTCAGGTTCACGCGCTGGCCCACCAGCTTGGGCGTGAGGACGTTGACGGCCACGAAATGAACCGCCGAGACGGCGACTCCGATGGTTATGAACGGGCCGGTGGTGTCGTATTGCATCAGCGCAACAAGCAAGGGAGGAAGAATTCCGAGCGCGACGCCAATGTAGGGAACCAGGCTGAGCAGCGCGGCGAGCGGTCCCATCAGCAAGGCGTACTGAAGATGGATGGCCTCGAATACGGGAGTGATGATGCAGGCCGAAATGAGCCCCACGAACAAATTCCCCACCACGAATTGACGTAACATGCGGGTGATGGCGTGGATCACGTCTTCCGCTTGCTGGCGCCTCTGAATAGGGAAAAGGTTCAACGACGCCGCCCACAACTGATTCTTCGAGGTGAGCATGAAGAACACCAGGAAGGGAATGAACATTACGGTGACGGCGAAGGCGTAAACCGATCCGATGCCCCGCAACAGGAATTGCTCGTAAGGCGACTCCTGCTGCAGCCGCACGGTTGGCATGTTCGATTCAGGTGAGGCCGGCATGATGGTCTGCGTGCTTTGCTGAATGTTGTGGGCCGTCATCTGAAGGTGCGCGGTAATCTGCTTCAGCCTGTCGACCAGCCGGGGCATCGCCTCAACAAAGGCCTGCGCGCGATCATAAATTACATAGATGAGCAGGTACGCGACGGTGAGCATCAGAAGCACCATCATGAGCGACGCCAACCACCGCGGAATTCGATAATTTTCCATCAGCTTGACGCCGGGGTCCAGGACCGCGGCAATCAGGATGGAGCAAATGAGGGTGATGACTACCGAGCTGGCGTAATAAATGCACCCAAAAAGAACGGCGATTGCGATGATTTTTACACTGGCCGAAGCGGAGGCTGCGGAGGGAGACTCGGTTTGTGTTTCCGGCATGCGGCGTGCCCTCGGAAGGGATTCTAGCTTGCCGCGCCGGGAATTGCTAGAGAAGAGGTATACTGCGAAGTTCCTGAAGTATTCCTAGCCTCGCTTGACAAGGGGTACCTGTTTCCTTACACTTAGCCTCCAGTTCGGGATTCGCCGGCGGCCGGCGGTCTCACTGGGGATGCCCCGCCTGGGCCAGTTGCTGGCGTAAGAGGAGGAAACCCGTGCGTCGAATAACCTTCACGATAACCGTAGCGTTTCTCGCCCTGTTTGCAGTAACCGCCCAAGCCCAGGAAGCTGTGCCGGCTTCATCTTCGGTTCCTGTGGCCGTCCGCTCGCAAGTGGATTGCACAGGCTTTATTGCCAGTCCTGCTGTGCCCAGCGAGGTGTTGGTTGTGGGAGGGGCGGATGACGACTTCCACTCCGAAGTGCGTCAATTCGTGCAGGGCGATTCGATTTACATCTCCCAGCAGAAAGGCGGAAGTTTCACCATGGGTGCCGAGTACGGTGTCGTCCGCCCCGCCGCCGAACTTTTCCGGACAACGCGTTACCAAGGTGAGCAAGCAGAGATCCGCGCCTTGGGTACGCCTTATGAGGACGTCGGTCAAGTCAGGGTGACTCACTTGAATGCGCAGGGAGCGGTGGCAACAGTCACGTTCTCTTGCGGGCCCATACTTCCGGGCGATGCCTTGGTACCCTTTCAACCACGTCCCATTCCGACCTATGCGGTGTCCCCACCGCTTGACCACTTCCTGCCTATGGATAAGGACAAAACCCACGGAAGGATTGTCGCCAGCCATAGCAATTTTGGCTCCCTTGGCCGGGGTAATGTCGTCTATTTGAACTTAGGTGAAAAAGAGGGAACGCAACCCGGCCAGCGGTTTCGCATTTACAAGATAGTTCCTCCCCACTCGACTGGCTTCATGACCAGCGAACCCACGCGGCCAGAGATCATCGGCGAGGCCGTCGTACTCTCCGTACAGTCGAAATCATGTGTGGCGATGATTGTTTCGAGTTACCGCGAGATCGCTGCCGGCGACTATGTCGAAAAGGAATAATCTCTTCTGGAGCAAATAGCGTCGGACCGTACGCCCGGGCCAAGGCGCGAAGAGGTCTGAGGGGACGTGTGTGGAATGCGTTTCAGCGGGAAGCACAGAATCACTCGCTGCGCAAGGCGATAACCGGGTCAACTCGTGCCGCCCGGTAAGACGGAATCCACGCCGCGAGTGCGGCAATCACCACCAGCACCGTAACAGCCGTGATCAGCGAAAGCGGATCCATGGGTGAAACCTCGAAGAGCAGCCCGCGAATCGTATGGGCGAGGGCGAAGGCCCCGGCGAGCCCTGCGACCACTCCAACGGCCGTCCAGATTCCAGCGTACGTTTGAACTTGTATCGCAATATCGCGAGGCTGGGCACCAATGGCCATGCGCACGCCGATTTCGCGTGTCTGCCGGGCCACCTGGAAGGAGAGCACTCCGTAGAGTCCCACCGCAGCCAGCAAAAGTCCGAGCGCCGCAAAGATCCCTACCAGTATCGCGACAAAACGCGGGCGCTCGCGGAATCGATCGACGCGTTCATCCATCGTCTCGATCGTCACCGGCAGGGTGGGATCAAGCGCCGCAAACTCTCTTCGAATCCAGCGCGCCAGGGTCGTCGGGCCGAGCGATGTCCTAAAAATCGCAACCCCACTCCTGCCAAGCTGGTCGGAACCCTTCATGCGCAGGCGGTAGTACTCGGGATCGGGAGGGTCGGTTAAACCATTGTTCTTGGTGTCGGCCACGACTCCCACAACGGGGCACCAATGGCCGTTACCGTCTAGGGCGATTTCTTGTCCTACGGGGCTTTCATCGCCAAACATGCGACGCGCCAGGGTGGCGCTCAGGATGACAGGCGACTCACCGGAAGCGCGCTCACCCTCTTCAAATGCGTGTCCCGCCAAAATCGCGATGCCCATGGTCCGGAAGTATCCGGGGCTCACCCAGCGAAACTCCACCATTCCCCCATCGGAGGCGACGGGTGGGTGGCCGGCAATCCGGATGTTGGAGTAGGGGCGCCCCATCGAACCGCGCGGGGGAATGGAGTCGCTCAAGGCGAAGGACCCGCCGGCGGGTATCTGCTTCAATCGCGTCTCCAACTCGTCAAGGAAGGCGATTTGCGCCGTCGCGGGCTGATATCGGTGCTCCCGTAAAGTAAACGAGGCCGCCAGGACGTGTTCGGGCTGAAAACCGAGCGGCTGATTTTCCAGCTTCCCCAGGCTTCGAATCAACAGCGAGGCCCCCGTCAGCAATACCAGGGAAATTGCCACTTGCGCTGACACCAGTGCTTTTCGGAACAGGGCTCGAGCTGTGCCCGCCACTTGCCAACCGATCAGTGCCTCTGCGCGTGGCCGTTGTAGCGCGGGCGCAATCCCAAACAGAACGGCCGAGGCAATGGAGCCGGCCATTGCAAACAACAGGGCACGCAGATCGATTCTCGCTTGCGCCAGGCGCGGCATCTCATCGAACGCCAGGCTGACAAAGAGCCGCAGCAGCACCCACGCGGCTCCGCAGCCCGCCGCTCCTCCCAGCAGACCAAACATCAGCGCTTCCGTCAGGGTCTGGCGCATCAACCTGCTGCGCCCTGCGCCCAGGGCCGCTCTCATCGCCAACTCCCGCCGGCGTGCTTCCGTCCGTGCCAGCATGAGGTTCGCAACGTTGGTGCACGCCACCAACAAGAGCCCGAGTACGGAGCCAAACAACAACCAGGAGGCGAGCTTTACATCGTGAATCTGCCGGTCTCGAAGCGAGCGGACGACCAGACGGACCTCAGACCGCAATTCCGGCGGCACGTCCTTCACCGTGGTTTCTTCGAAAAGCGGGCGCATCTGGTCGCGCGCCTGCTCGATGGATACGCCCTCGCGAAGCCGAGCGAAGGTGCGCAGGAAAGAGCTGGAATTGGCCGAACGAGGCAGACTCGCGTCCAGGCGCGCCAGCAGCATCACATCGATTTCGCCGAGTTGTGGCATCTCGAAGTCTTTGGGGAGGACGCCGATGACTTGTGCAGGCTCCTCGTTAACGATGAGGGTTTTGCCCAGTGCCTTCGCGTCTCCGCCAAAGATCCTCCGCCAGTATCCATAGGACAGCAGAACCACCGTTGGGGCTCGCGGACGGTCGTCGTCAGTACTGAAATCCCGGCCGATCATTGGCGCAATTCGGAATGTCCTCAGAAAGTCAGCCGCTACGGCGTAGCACCTGATCTGCTGCGGCGTCTCGCCGATCAAGACATCACACCCTGTGCCAGGCCTCATTGCGGTGAGGAATTGAAACGGAGTCTTCCCCTGCCGCCAATCGAAATAACTGCTGACGACGTTAAACTCGTTGTTGTCCACCGGCCCGAGATACCCGACGGAAACGAGCTGATCGTCCTTGGGATAGGGCAAGCGGCGAAACAGAAGGGGATCAACCACACTGAATACTGCCGTCGATGCGCCGATGCCGAGGGCGATGGTCACCACCACAACGGCGGTGAAGCCCGGATTCTTGCGCAGCGTGCGAGCCGCGTAGCGAAGGTCCTGCCAAAGGTTCTCAACCCAGGCAATGCCCCACGTCTCTCGACAGGCTTCCTGGACCGCAGTCACATTGCCGAATTGCTTGCGGCTGGCAAAGTGGGCGGCCTGCGGGCTTAGACCCTCCGCTTGGAGTTTTCCCTCGCGCATGGCGAGATGAAAACTCAATTCATCCTGTAATTCGCGGTCTAGCTGCCGGCGCTTGGTGAGAGCTTTGATACGGAGCCAGGTCTTGGTGAACCATTCGGACATGATCATTACCTCATCAAAGAGTGGCGCACACATCTTGTCCGTGTGAAGTCATGGCCAAGATGTCCATGCCGCGCCCCCGGTTCTTCATACCGTTCCCATGATGCGGGCGATGGCGATTGTCATGCGGCGCCAGTGGGCGGTTTCCGCAACCAACTGCTTCCGCCCGGCCGCGGTGAGCCGGTAATATTTGGCTCGCCGGTTTGTCCCCGACAGTCCCCATTCCGAAGCCAGCCACCCCCGCAGCTCCAGCCGGTGTAACGCGGGGTAGAGCGCACCTTCCTCGATACGCAGTTCCTCCTCCGAACGCTGCTCGATGGACTCGGCGATGGCATATCCGTGCATCGGACCCCGCTTGAGGGTTTGCAGGATGAGCATGTCCAATGTGTCGCGAAGGAGTTCCCCCGGATTGGGTTGCTTCTCTCCCATAAGGTTCTTAGGGAACTATGCCCTGAATTCGTCGCGAGTACAAGCAATTTTTGGAGGACTGGAGGGAGACGTACGCTTAAGGCCCGGTACTTCATTCCGCACCTTTTCTGCCATCTTTCAGCGACAATTTAGCGTTGTCGACGTCGGACAGTTTGCACCCATATTCAGCCTATATATGATTTATTGTAAGTGGGTTTGCTTTCAGTAGGTTCTCAGCTTCGTTTTGTTTTTCATCTTAACGACATCAAGTCGCAATGCGATCCGCACTGTCTGTCCACTTGCCGCATCGGCGCCGGGCTTGCTGCCGGCCCGCCCCTCCAACCGAAGTCGCATCCTGCCTTAACCGCCTCCTTTCGTGCTAGCCTAAATAATTGGGCCTGTCAAGAAGAACATGAAGAGTGAGTGAAAGTGGGTGCCGGTCACCCGTCTTGTCCAAATTGAAGTCGGTCGCAGAAACCCAAGCTCCGGCGGAGCCGAGTCCTTTCGGATTTGGTTCGAAGGGGCGTGGTGAGGAATCGAAGCGGTACCTGCCGCTGCCGCAGTCCAAAGCGGGCTTCGCCCGCACCGAGCGCAGAAACGTCAACCATTATGCTTCTTAAGCCGCGGGGTGAGAAGAACTAGCGGGTTCGGTTTCCTCAAATACTTGCGCGGTGAAAGCCTGAATCGCGGCTCCTTGACGCCACGCATCGGGCGGCAGACCCGCCTTCCGGCAGGTTTCTTCGAGAAATCGTTCGCGATCCCAATTCCATTGCACTGCTACTTGCGGCAGCAAAAGGCCGCGCAGGCCCCCGCGCGAAACGACTAACCCGTGCCGTCCGATCTCGATGTTTTCAGGGGCAATGTCCGCAAGCGGTGAGAGTACGGAGATTTCCAGATTGAGTCCGTTCACCTCACGTTTCGTGACCGGAGGGAAGCGACGGTCGTGTAGGGCCGCCCACACAGCGCATTCACCAACCGTGATATAGAGGGGCTTGTTCGCCTCGATAACGCCGATGCATCCCCGCAGATTCTTTCCTTTGCGGAGGGTCACAAAGGCGCCACAATGTTGGCGCAAGGCCTCTCCAGGCTCCGGAACCTCGGGAATCTGCGCCAGTTTCAGGTATCCCAGCAAGGCGCCACGCGCAATGCGGAGCAAAGTCTGCTGGTCGATTTCAGTGAGCGGCAACATCTTTCTCTTCCGGCTCTTTCTCGTCAGCCTCGACGACCATCACGCGATGAGAGGCGCGACGCTTGACGCGTTCGTCCAATCGTCGCCAGAAATTCCAGAAATATTGGCCGGCGGAAGCCACCGCAAACAGCACGACCATCCATAACAATACTTTGCCGAGAGGATGCAACGCTTGGAACCGGTTACCCTCCAGGATGATGACCGTGATAGCCACCACTTGGAAAACCATTTTTGTCTTGCCTAGTTCCGAGGCTTCCACCACATATCCTTCAGCGGAAGCAATGGAGCGCAGGCCGGATACGGCGAACTCCCTGCCCACGATAATCACCACCATCCACGCAGGCACAAGGTGCAGTTCAGTTAAGGAAATAAAGGCGGCGGAGATGAGAAGTTTGTCGGCAATGGGGTCCAGCAGGATTCCTAACGTGGTGATCTGGCCGCGCTTACGGGCCAGATAACCATCCAGGAGGTCGGTGACGGCGGCGAGCAAAAAGACCCCCACCGCCCACAAATCCATGTTTCCACCCTTGGTGAGGAGCAGTACCACCACGATGGGTACGAAGAAAATCCGGAGAAGGGTGAGCGAGATGGGGAGATTCATGTGCCTTCGAACCTACCCTTCACGAGGGAGGGATTGCACCGGCCATGCTGGTAATTCTAGGAGCTAGAGGAAGGTCTGCTCCAGCACCCCGATTTCACTATAACGGACGCCTTGGAGGGTGTCAACGATAGTCCCCAGCATTTCCTCAAGCCTTCCTGCCGGGAGCGGGACGGTCACGCTACTTCCCGTGGCACGGCCATCTGGTCCGTGACCGGTCACGGGCAAGATGCCCCGTGCCACAAAATCTTCGCGTGCCGCGAAGAAGTCTGGAAATAGCCATGCAGAGAAAAGTACGGCGGGTATCGGGTACATAAGAGGCTACGCATGAGCAATGGCGATCTTGGGGGCGGGCGTCCTTAACTTTTGCCTTTTGACTTTTGCCCTTTGCCTTTTGACTTGTTCTCCCCCCCTTCCCCGTCTGTGCGGCAAAACACCGTCCTCGCATCTGGCACGGGGCGTGCATTACAAAGGGTGAGGCTTGGTCGAACACGATAAATAACGACAATATGTCGCGTTTTGACCCAGTGATCTCGGCGGTTTCACGAGTTTTGCCGCTATCGTTGCCGGAGGGGTTCATGGAGATTCTAGAGAAGGTGCGCGCACGCGCCCGGGTTTTTCCCCAACACATCGTTCTTTTTGAGGGCGAGGACGCTCGCACCCTGGAAGCCGCTCGTCGGATCGAAGAGGAAAAGCTCGGTCACCTGACACTGCTGGGGGACGTGAACAAGATCAATTCCCGCCTGCGAGCGTTGGGGATTACGCTCAGGACTTCGCAGTTACTCGACCCCGCGTCCAGCCCCGAGCTGGGTGGGTACGCTGAAACCCTCTATCAGCGGCGGCGTGCCAAGGGAATGACCGAGGAGCAGGCGCTCCAAGCTGCGCGGCTGCCGCGAAACTATGCCGCATTGATGGTGGCGGCCGATGACGCCGATGGCTCCGTGGGCGGCGCCCTGAACACCACGGCGGACACCGTGCGCGCGGCGCTTATTGGTATCGGCGTAGCCCCGGGTGTTTCCCTGGTGTCGAGCTTCTTCCTGATGGTCTCACCGCGAAAGAACCTGGGTGTGGATGGCGCCACACTCTTCGCCGATTGCGCCGTGGTTCCGCAGCCTACGCCGTCACAACTCGCGGACATCGCCATCGCCACGGCCGCCAACGCGCGGGCGCTTCTGGAGGCGGAACCGCGTGTGGCGCTGCTCTCCTTTTCAACCAGGGGAAGCGCCGAACACGCCATGGTCGATGCAGTCCGAGAGACTCTCAAGTTCGTCAAGGAGCGCGCTCCGCAACTGGCTGTGGACGGCGAGATCCAGCTTGATGCCGCTCTGGTTCCAGCGGTCGGCGAGCGCAAGGCCCCGGGTTCGTCCGTCGCGGGGCACGCCAACGTGCTGATCTTCCCAGACCTGAACGCCGGTAACATCGGCTACAAGCTGGCGGAGCGCTTCGGCGGGTGCGAGGCCATCGGACCTATTCTGCAGGGGCTCGCCAAACCCGCGAACGACCTTTCCCGTGGCTGCAAGGCTGAGGATATCGTGGTGGCTGCGACGATTACCGCCATCCAGGCCCAAAGCCTGAAGGAAGAAAAGAAGGCCGCGTAAAGAAGGGTTGCTGTCCGCACCTTCATTCCTTGGTTGTTCCGGACCTCAGTTTGCCAACCTTTTAATATCGGCTCGCGATATCGAGCGGGCCGATGTCTACCCAAGAACCGGATCACCCCATCCTAACTGCGCCGATACACGACGTTGCCCGCGGCGATGGTAACCGTTACCGCGCCGCGGAAGGTGCGGCCATCGAAGGGAGTATTGCGGCTTTTGGAGCGGCCCTCGGCGGCGTGGTAGGTCCATTCCAGATGCGGATCGAAAAGCGTGAGGTCGGCAGCTCCGCCAATCTTTAATCGGCCGAGCGGCCGGTTAATGATGCGCGCGGGATTGGCGCTCAGCAGGGAAACCAGGTGCCACAGCGAAACCAGTCCGGTATGCACAAGTTCCGTGAGGGCCAGACCCAGCGCTGTCTCCAGCCCAATGATGCCGAAGGGAGCGCCGGCGCCGAGGGGCTTCCCTTTTAACTCGGGCGCGTGGGGAGCGTGGTCCGTGGCGATGGCATCGACCGTGCCATCGGCAATGCCGGCGCGAATCGCCTGCACATCCGCCGCACTGCGCAAGGGAGGATTCATCTTGGCGTTTGAGCCGTGCGCCAGCACCGCTTCGTCCGTCAGCGTGAAGTGGTGGGGCGTGACTTCACACGTTACTCGCACGCCGCGGCGCTTGGCTTGGCGCACCATGTCGAGTGCGAGCGCGGTGGAAAGATGCGCGACGTGCAAATGCCCTCCCGTCGCCTCGGCGATCACGAGGTCACGCGCTACACACACATCCTCAGACGAGTTGGGTATTCCGCGCACCCCGAGCTTTTCGGCCACCGGACCTTCATTAATTACGCCGTTGGCGCTTAGGCTGGGGTCCTCGCAGTGCTCGCTGATCGGCGCGGCTAGGTCGCGGCTGCGCTCGAAGGCACGCCGCAGCAGGCCGGCGGTCTTCACCGGACGTCCATCGTCGGAAAAGGCTACCGCACCCGCCGCCGCCAGCGCCGCAAGGTCGGTAAGCGACTCTCCCTGGCTCGCCATGGACACAGCCGCCACCGGAAAGACTCGTGCCAGGCCCAGGCGGCGTGCTTTCTCGATTTGCGCAGACACCAACTCCGGTCGATCGATAACCGGTTTGGTGTTGGGCATGGTCGCGACGGCGGTAAAGCCTCCGGCCACCGCGGCGGCCAATCCGGTTGCAAGGGTTTCCGACACCTCGCCTCCGGGCTCGCGCAAATGCACGTGGATGTCTATAAACCCAGGCGCCACGACGGACCCGCGCGCGTCAAGCGTGTCTTCCGCTTCGCCAGCAAGGTTCGGTCCGATCTCGCGAATCACGCCGTCTTCAATACGGATATCGAGCGCCCCGTCGAGATTGTCTTCCGGCGACAGAACGCGCCCGCCCTTGATCAGTATGGAAGCCATGTGGTCCTCTTTGTTTTCAATAACATTCCGGCTTCGAACGTATAATGTTCTATTTTTGTGCTTTCCGCAGGGAGCGCATCGGAATGGGAGACTTTTGCGGGCGTAGCGCGGGGCCAGACCTCCATCGCTTTTCTAGGCTATCATATCCACAGCATTTTGTCAAGAAAAAAGTATCCCGGCACGGAGATCCCCGTTCGACTTTGCGGCTCCGACCCTTGAAGCTCAACCTGAACCCGGCAAATGGGCCGGCGTCGTTAGACGGTTTCCTGTTTTCCGCGCACTCGAAGGCGATGAAGAGGCAGAGATGCCGGGATCAGACCGGAGACACCAATGGGAATAGCGGCAGCAAACAGTCCTTCACCGGTTGGTAGGTCTTGCGGTGCTCGGAGCAGGGACCGAAGCGGGCGAGCGCCGTCAGGTGATCGCGCGTGCCGTAACCTTTGTTCTGGGCGAGGCCGTATTGCGGAAACACACCGTCGAGTTTTGCCAGGTGCTCATCTCGCGCCACCTTGGCCA
>JBKQVI010000223.1:0-10842 GCA_052139985.1 Terriglobia bacterium | reverse complement strand
ACTTCCTGCCGCGTGCGCTGGCCATTTTCCCCCGCCCCTTGCGCGCTCAGTTTTGCGTCCCTGATTCGCCGACCGGTCTGGCCGGCATCGTACAAGGGCAGCGCCGCGGTGAATTGGGTGCGGAAATTGTTGAGGGGTGGAGGTGTGTTGAGATAATTCAAGTCAAAATTTGCCGCCGTGAATTGCCGTTGGGTCAGCAATGCCCCGAAGATGTAAACGGGATTATTGCCCCGCGTAAAGCCCTCGGAAAAATCCACCCGCGGCAGGCGCGCCGCCCTGGCTTCGGCAATTCCCTCATGGACGGCCTGAGCGTAGGCAACCGCAGCTTGCACCGTGGGGTTCTTCTCCAGCGCCACGCGGACCGCCTCTGGGAGCGTCAGGTTCTGTGGCGTCGGTGCAGGTGCCTGGGCGCTGGCCAGCAGGGAAGAGCAAAGAATTGCCAGGAGTGTTCGCGTTATGATCGTGCGTGCCATCAGGCTGCCTCACTATGCGTTTCCGGGCTTTCTTCCGGGAGGATTTCAAACGTGGTCTCGAGTTTGGCGGTTTTTGCAATCATGGCGCCGACCGCGCAGTACTTGGTTTCTGACAAGTGGATGGCTGCCTTCACGGCCTCCGGATCGATGTGCCCACGGAGCTTGTGCTTGATTTCGACGCGGGTGAAATAGGCGGGCGGTTCGGGGTTCTGGTCCGCGCGCAATTCGATTTCATAACCGGTCACCTTCTGCCGTTTCTTCCGCAGAATGCTGATCACGTCGAAGGCGGTGCAGCCTCCTAGAGCCAGCAATGCGAGTTCGATCGGTTTGGGGGCGCTGTGGCCCTCCGCGTCGTCCATGACGAGCGCATGGCCCGTGCCCGATTGCGCCACAAACTGGCGGCCGGTGCCTTCGATGGTAGTTAATCGTAATTTTCCTTCAATCATGGGTCACCTCTAGATTGAGAATGCCCTGCTCGCAGCAATCCGTTGCGAGGGCTGGAAGCCAGTCCTCTTGCGGCATGGCAACCAGGGTTTCAAACTCCTTCATAGCTTGCTCAAAAATCTCGGCCGCGTCGTGAGCGCCGCGGCTGGAGACCTGCCAGTAATCCCAACCTGCAGCCAGACGTGAGCAATCCGGACAAACCGTGAAATATCGGTCGATGATGGCCGGCCGGTATTGGGCAAAGCGCTCTTCGAAGCGTGCGAACAACTGGGCATCCATCAAGAATCGCCCGGCAAGTTGGGTCTTCAACGACCGGGCGGCCTCCGCGAAGGTGCTACGCGAGAGAACCATTCGCACAATGGTGCGGAGCAGGTTAATACTCTCCGAAAACCGGCCATCATTAACCCGGAGGCTGTCCTCAAGATGTTCGGCTTTCCACCCCGATGCTCGGAGGGAGGCGGAGACCTCCCGCGCAAAAATCTCGGTGTCCACTATCGCGAAAGCATGGCAGGTGCCCCGCTCGACCTGCTCCCCGAGCTGGCCCGCCCAGTCACGCAGACTCTCAATCTCCGCCAGCCCATAAGCGTCTCTCTCAATCAGGTAAACCGCGCGCGTGCGGGCGAGATGGGGAATGAAGGTTTTGATCGACCGAAAATCCTCAGGGTCACATGCGACATGACATTGTGTCCGGCCCGCGGCTTCGCGCACCACAGCGTAGTAGCCTTCTTCAACTCTTTCTATTCGTGTGGTTGGGGAGGAATCGACGGCGTCGAGCAGCCGCAACCAGATTTCTTGAACTCGCGAGTTCACTTGCATTTCGCTTACCTCATACCCATAAATGCAATCTGCAGGGAGAAGGGACAGAAAACTTTGGGGAGCATGTTGGGGGTGCGCGTCAAACTGCCTGCCAAAGAAATCGGGTGCAGTCACCGTGCAGCCGAGTCGCCGGACTAGCATTGATTTCATTGGAGCCATGGCGATGATAGTGCGAGGTGTTAGCGGCTGGTTCGCATTCCCAGTTTGGAAGTGCGATACTACAAATAGCTCGCGATTTCCGTGAGTTTCCTTGGGGGAATGGACTAGGTGAATACTCAAATCGAAGAAGCACTCAAGAGTTTGCAATCCGGGAATCGCCAGGATGCGGAGCGTGCGCTCGAAACCCTGCAAGGGGTCGTTTACGGATTTGGAATGAAGGTTTGTGGAAGCCACGAGGATGCTCAGGACACCGCCCAGGAAACACTCCTCCGTCTGGCAAGGCAGCTCCGAGAGTTTCCTGACGCGCGGGCGCTGTCGGTTTGGCTTTACAAAGTGGCCAAAACCCAGTGCTTGATGAGTCGCCGGAAGAGCAAGTTTGCCCCTGCACAAATGCTCTCGCTGGATGACTTGATGCCAAAGGAATTCGACCTATCGCCTGCCGGGACAAAATCCTGGCAGGTTACGCCGGAAGAGACTGTCCTAAGGCTGGAATTGCGGGGCAGGCTGGAAGACGCCATCTTGGCCCTCCCCAAGCATTACCGTCTCGTCTTGATCCTTCGCGATATGGAACAACTTGATACCCGGGAAGTGGCGGAAGTGATGGGCATTTCCGAAGAAACGACGAAGAAGCGCCTTCAACGGGCGCGCGTCTTCGTTCGCAATGCGCTGACGGGTTATGGCCGGCATCTCAGTGAAAGGAAGAGTAAAAGCCATGCCTGACCGGCGTTGCAAACACATCTTCGCCATGCTCTCAGACTACCTGAACGCAGAACTTCCGGTGAAGAAATGCCATGAGCTGGAGCGCCACTTGAAAGGCTGCGAGCCCTGCATCGCCTACCTTGAAAGCCTGAAAAACACGGTAGAGGCGTGCCGCCGATATCAAGTGCGCAAGATTCCTGCTCCCTCAAAGAAAGTGCGGGAAGCTCTGTTGTTGGCTCTTCGGTGAGCAGCGTCATTCGGAGCCCCGACGACGACTTTTCAATGCCTGCTATGGTCCGATGGGGATTGGGGCCTGAGGCGTAGGCTGGTTGATGCGGCGGCCTCCACAGAAGTGATGGCGCACCATGCTTTGGGCAAGCAGAACCAGGATGAATACCAAGAAGACAGCAAACAGGAAGTTTCCAATCCCGAACGAGCGTGGTCTTTCTGCTTCAGGGCCGGCTGTCTCCGAATTGGTTGTCATCAGAATCCACCTCCCTTTTACAAACTTCCTCCCCACCATCAATCACGGCAGCTCAGACCGTCTGGTTGATACCCCATTTTCTTACAAGTCGAAAAAGAGGCCAAAGCCATCACTCCGACTTGGGATTTCCCGCACCGACGAGTTGGTATCCCCCCTCGCCCACTACTCGTCTCTAGTAGTCCCGCATTTACCAACCCCTAAAGAAAATTCCTTTGCCGGTTGATTTCCCGGTTGCTTCACTGGGTGTGATTCATCAGGCTGCGACATTGGCGCACCATTTCCATCCTGAGATCGTGATACTGCATGTCGTGAGAGCGCTGACCTAAGGAGGCATCCGGAGGATGAGCCTGAGAGGATCTCGTCAGCTACGCTTCCGAGCAGGACCCCATGGTCAAACGCCTTTCCCCCTTTCTTTTCATCAACATCGTGGAGAGAACGGTTTAACTCCCGTGTTTTCATCAACATCGTGGAGAGGCAGAAAACCAACATTCTTTATACATTTGTTTTCAATTACTTACAGAATGTCTGCCGCATTTTTCGTTTCCCTTTTTCGTTCATGACCCTGGCCAGCGAAGGCAAGCTAACTATTTTAATTTCAATAATATAGATTTTTGCGCAATCCTCGCTCATCATGGCTAATTCCTTTTGTTTCTAGTACATCATGGAGAGCCGCGCCCGTTCTTTCTCCTCGATTCCCGTATTTCAAGCTAACTGTTCTCGTTTGAATGAGATAAAGGTTCCTGACATTCTGGCGCTAAACTGCTAACCCCATTTTTTTCTGATACATCGTGGAGAGGATCGGGTTTTTCTGACGCTTGCATCTGACGCTCATAGCGTTTAATCCTCAGCAGCAGGTTGATGAGTCGGCGGAGTTCCCGCATATTGGCATCTTGCGTTCGGCGCATCAGCAAGGCATCGGCGTGGCTGGGAGCGATTTCCGCGGCGAACTCGTAAGGCGAAGGACCCGCCAGCGACTCCTTCAGGAGGGTCTTGCGCTGCGCCTCACAAGCCTCGGCCTGCCAGCTCAGGATGTTCCTCAGGAGTTTGCGGGCCCGCTCACGTGCGATCCAGTCCTCCTCGGTAATCTTGGGGTACCGGTCGTCCTTATTCGAATCCTCACCCTCTTCACCATCAGGAGACGCATCGGCTTCGACGTACCCCTCGGGCCGGATCACAATACGCTCTCCTGAGGGCTTAAGCATGGAGACCGGCTCCCTTATTTCTTCCAGTCCGAAGATGGACCGGAAGCTATTGACGGCGCCGCGATACTGCTCCTCTTCGGAAACTCCATCCGTATTCGCGTTAGGCTCGCGCAGTTGGGAGAAGAGGTCCAGGGCGATTTCACCCATTTCGCCCGCTACCCCCTCCTGTTGCAGTTTCTTCATGACGTCCAGGTCCTCGACGGTGGTGACGTAGTGCCAAACCGCCACGGAGTGGGCGAGCGAGCGCAGAGTCTTCACCGTCATCTTGAGCCGCATCATGCGGGCGTGCAGCCGGTTGTCGCGTCCCCGGTCGGCGCTTTGGGCGCGGCGCAGCGCGGCGCCCTCCTGCGAACGATCGGCGCGGTTCATCAGCCACATGACCCGCGCCAGACGTATGACCACGCCCTCCTGCAAGCTGCCGACGGGATTCCATTCCTCCCAGAGTGCTCCCAGCAGTTCCTGGAAGTCGGCCGGATCTTCGCCGAGGCCGCGCATGGCCACCTCCTCCGCCTGGGCGTTGAAGCCAAAACGCCGGAGGGCAGCGCCAATACGCTCGCGGCGCTCGTCCGTCACCGGAGCATTGCAAAGCTGCTGGTTCCGCCGATTCGCGGCCACTTTCTTCTCCGTCATTTCAGGTTTCTTGACTAGCGACATGGGAACCTCCAAAGGGCAGCGGTTAGTGCTTAGTGGTTAGTGGCGAGGGGAGGGACTTGGTCGCAGGGCCTTGATTGTGGGGGCACTCGCTAGCCACTAAGCACTATGCACTGCCTTTTCTTATGGATTACGCCGACCCCTTGATTAGGGCCGCGGCCTTTCAACTCGGCCAGTTGGGGCTGGCCTTGCTGATCAGTATATAATGGTGGCTATCGTATTTGTCAAGTAGACAATGACACAATATTTCAAAATGCCATATAAGACACAATGTCAGACATATTCTCTGCTGGGAGGAGAAAATCTTTCGGAGCAAGCGTGGCGCTTTTTCACGCCCGTCCTGTCCAATAAGGGCAATGATTCGTTGCCCTGTCCGTTCATTTGTGGTAACTATTCTTCCTTCCGACTGGACCGCTTGCAATGACCCCGCTGGAAACCTATCTCCGCGAACTTCGCGACATCCGATCCTCTGGCGCCGCCGTCCAAGAAACTTCCTACTATCCCGCGCTCTCGAACCTTTTGAACGAAGTCGGGAAGCGACTAAAGCCTCGGGTACGTTGCATCATCAACCTCGCAAACCGTGGCGCCGGGATTCCGGACGGAGGGTTATTCACGCCCGAGCAATTCCAGAAACCCTCCGAGGCCGAGCCCCTCCCCGGTCAGTTGCCCGCGCGTGGCGTCATTGAAGTGAAATCAACAAAGGATGACGCGTGGGTCACTGCCGACGGCGAGCAGGTTTCCCGCTACTGGGGCAAATACCGGCAAGTGCTGGTGACGAACTACCGCGACTTCGTTTTGGTGGGACAGGACGCGGAGGGCAAGTTTGCCAAACTGGAATCCTTCCATCTTGCCGACAGTGAGAAAGCTTTCTGGGCTGCCGCCGTGCATCCGCGCACCCTTGCCGAGAAGATCGGTACACGGTTCGAGGAATATCTTCTGCGCGTCATGCGGCACGCTGCCCAGTTAGCCGCGCCGGAAGATGTTGCCTGGTTTCTGGCTTCTTACGCCCGCGACGCCAAGTCGCGAATTGAGAGTGTTGAACTCGCCGCACTGGCAACGGTGCGCACGGCGCTGGAAGAAGCTCTGGGCCTGAAGTTCGAGGGCGAGAAGGGCGAGCATTTTTTTCGTTCGAGCCTGGTTCAAACCCTCTTTTACGGCGTCTTCTCCGCCTGGGTGCTGTGGAGCAAGCAACGTAACGCCGGCTTCCAGCCGGCACCGGAGCAAAGCCGGCAAGATGCCGGCGGTACGGCTCGCTTTGACTGGCGTACAGCCGCGTGGTATCTGCGCGTGCCGATGATCTCAAAACTCTTTCACCTGGTCGCCGACCCGCAAGAACTCGATGCCCTGAAGCTTACGGAAGTGCTGGACTGGGCGGCGATGGTTTTGAACCGAGTTGACCGGCGTTCGTTTTTTGACAAGTTCCAGGAATCGCACGCGGTGCAGTATTTCTACGAGCCGTTCCTGGAAGCTTTTGATCCGGAGCTGCGCAAGGAACTGGGCGTCTGGTACACGCCTCCGGAGGTTGTGAAGTACATGGTGGAACGCGTGGACACGGTCCTGCGTGAAGAATTGAATCTGCCCGACGGGTTGGCCAACAAGAATGTTTATGTCCTCGACCCGTGTTGTGGCACAGGTTCATACCTTGTGGAAGTCCTGGACCGAATCCACCGCACGCTCAAAGAGAGAGGTGAGGATGCGCTGACCGCGAGCGACCTCAAAGAAGCGGCTCAAAAACGAGTTTTCGGATTCGAGATCATGCCCGCGCCCTTCGTCGTCTCACACCTCCAGCTTGGCCTATATTTGCAGAACGTGGGCGCGCCTCTTATTGTAGCGCCGGCTTCCAGCCGGCAAAGCCGCCAGGATGGCGCCGTTACGCACGGTGCCGAGCGGGTTGGAGTTTATCTTACCAACGCCCTCACCGGCTGGGAGCCGCCCAAAGGTCCCAAACAACGCCTTATCTTTCCCGAATTGGAGGAAGAGCGCGACGCCGCCGAGCGCGTCAAGCTTGATGTCCCCATCCTCGTCATTATTGGCAATCCTCCCTACAACAGCTTCGCGGGAATTGCCAAGATGGATGAAGAGCGCGACCTTTCCGAAGCCTACCGCACCACCAAACACGCCCCCGCTCCGCAGGGCCAAGGCTTGAACGATCTTTACGTGCGCTTCTTCCGTATGGCCGAAAGGCGCATTGTGCAAAAGACCGGTAGGGGCGTGGTGTGCCTGATATCAAACTACTCGTGGCTCGATGGCCTTCCGTTTACGGGCATGCGGGAGCGGTATCTGGAAGCGTTTGACCGTATCTGGATCGACTGCCTCAATGGAGACAAGTATAAGACGGGTAAGTTGACGCCCGAGGGCGAGCCGGACCCCAGCGTCTTCTCGACAGAATTCAATCACGAAGGCATTCAGGTTGGGACGGCAATTGCCTTGCTCGTCCGTAACGCCGGCTTCCAGCCGGCACCGGGGCAAGGCCGGCAAGATGCCAACGCTACAGACCGTAACGCCGGCTTCCAGCCGGCACCGGAGCAATGCCGGCAGGATGCCGGCGCTACGGTTGTGCCTTTCCGCTACGAAGCTGTTGCGTCTCGCGGGCGAGGTTATCTCCCCCACTGGGAAATGGAAGGCGCAACCTACTCCGTAACCATCCGGCTTGGCGATTCGCTTCCCCAGGCCCTTCTCAGCCAGCTCGAGTTTGAGCGCAAGGACATTGTGAAAACAGCTCAGCAACTGGGTCGCGATCTTTCGGATGCGGAGAGAACGCGGCTTGCCGATATTGATCGACGATTTGATCAGGCGCTCGATGCCGGGTACGGGGCTTGCCACCTGGCGCGACCCGAAGTTGCGGAAATGGTTTCTAACGCCTTGCAGTACTTTGAGGGCGAGCGCTACGAACTCGTCGCCGCCTGTGTGATGCCTAACCACGCCCACGCAGTCCTCGCGCCTCTGCACGGACACGGCTTGGCGGATATTCTTCATAGCTGGAAGTCGTTTACCTCCAAGGAAGCCAATAAGCTCCTGGGAACAACCGGGCAGTTCTGGGAGAGAGAGTATTTCGACCATCTCATTCGGAACGCCTCAGAGCTTGAGCGAACAGTCCACTACGTCGTCGAAAACCCTATTAAAGCTGGATTGAAGGATTGGAGGTGGGTTTGGGTTCGTGACGCCTCTCGTAGCGCCGCCGTCCCGGCGGCACCCGGGAGCCGGCAGGATGCCGGCGTTACGACTGTCCGCTTTCGCCACCTTTGGGGCAAAACCAAGCGGCAGCAGTTGCTCGAAAGTGGCGTGCAAGATGGGAAGACGCTCTACGATGAACTGACCCCACTTCTTGACCTTGGATTACCGTTTGCACCTGCGCAAGTCACAACTGGCTACCTTCAATGGCCGTTGCTGCCGGAGGTTATTGAGTCTTCTTCTCCGGGCGTGAATACGAGTCGGGATCTTGATTTGGTCGAGATCGACCTACCAAGGCTCAAAGACCGCATTTCCGCTTACTTCGACACGAGTATCAGCGATCATGACCTGAAGGCTGTAGCGCCCAGCCTGATGACTGCATCCGCTCGCTACGACCCTGTAGCTACGCGTCGGCATCTCCTTGAACGCGGCCTCTCGACCGGCTCGTTCGTCAGATACTCTTATCGTCCGTTTGATACACGGCACGTCTATTGGCATCCCGAAACTAAGCTGATAGATGAAAAGCGCGAGGATCTATTTTCTGCATTCCAAGAAGGCAATCTGTTTTTGACCTCGCGGCAAAAGGCAGAACGCCAAAAGGAGGGAACCCCTTTCTATGTCACGCGGCATCTTTCGGACAGACATCTAACACGGCCAGGCTGCAACTGCTTCCCACTTACAACAGCCGGATTACCGGCAAATGTGCAGCAGTTGTTAGCGTCTGACACTAGCGGCCACACTGGAGCCGCGGCGAATCTTTCAATGGCCGCGCGCACCTATCTCGCCAATATCGATATCGGGCCTCCCCGCGCTGACATGGAGACCGGAAGTGTCGTTTGGATGCACATACTCGCTATCGGATATTCGCCACTGTATCTCCACGAGAATATTGACGGCATCCGCCAAGACTGGCCGCGCATTCCTCTCCCGGACAGCAAGGAAGCGTTGCTCGCGTCGTCGGCGCTGGGCAGGCAGCTTGCCGCGCTACTCGACACGGAAACGCCCTTCGTAACGCCGGCTTCCAGCCGGCAAGCCAGCGGGACGCTGGCGTTACAGAAGATCGCCACCTTCACCTTGCCACATGGGACGACTCTCGATGAAGCAAAGCACTTCGCCGTTACCGCCGGCTGGGGACATGCGGGCCAGGGCGGCGTTACGATGCCCGGCAAGGGCAAACTGATCGTGCGCGAGTATAGCGTTGCGGAACGTAACGCCGGCTTCCAGCCGGCACCGGAACAGAGCCGGCAAGATGCCGGCGCTACGTTGCAGGATGCTGGCGCTACGTTGCAGGATGCCGACGCTACGTTGGGGGACCGCACCTGCGATGTATATCTGAACGACACCGCATACTGGTCTAACATCCCGCTGCGGGTTTGGGAATACACCATCGGCGGCTATCAAGTCATGAAGAAGTGGCTCTCCTACCGCGAAGAAAAACTCTTGGGCCGCCCCCTGACAAAAGAGGAGGTCCGCTACGTGCAGGAGATAGCACTTCGCATCGCCGCCATACTTCTGCTCGAACCCGCCCTCGACGCGAATTATCAGAACGTGAAGGCGCATACCTTCCCTTGGAAACCATCTGCTTGACGATGGAGATTGACGCCGCATCCCCACGCGGTCAATCTCCCCAATCTGCTGGAGGATACCCATTGGCCGGTCTCGCGAATACCAAATCGTCGTGATAGGCGTTCCCCTCTCCCCTGGCATCTGAACGAATGGACCAGCAAACCGGTGGTCTAAGCTGCCGTGATGGTGGCCAGGAAATTTGCCAAAGGGAGGGTACATGAACATAGGACAATTCAAAGGACGCATAGGGGGAATAGCTGTTGCAACGGCTTTAGGACTGCTGGTTGCAGCGGGATTCGGAGTCACGCGCCTGCGAGGCGACATGCAAACGGCCAATCAGCCTGCATCGCTGAAGCTCGCCGATCCGAACGAAGGTCCGAGCAGGAATAGCTTCGCGCCAATCGTCAAGAAAGTGCTGCCGGAAGTTGTGAATATCTCTACTTCTAAGGTGGTCAAAACTTCAGCGGACTCTTCCGGGCAACTGCCCCCGGGGATGCAGATGGACCCATTTTTCCGGCAGTTCTTCGGTGATGATGGAGATCACTCCGGACACCATTTCAACGCTCCGCGGGAGGATCGCGAGCGAAGCCTCGGTTCTGGCGTAATCGTCAGCCCGAATGGTTATATCCTTACCAACAACCACGTGGTCGATGGGGCAACAGAAATTCTTGTCACCACGTCTGACAAGCACGAGTTTAAAGCTCGCGTCGTCGGCACGGACCCGAGGACCGACGTTGCCGTACTGAAAATAGACGCCACCAATCTTCCCGCCATCACCATTGGTGACTCATCCAAAATTCAAGTGGGCGACACTGTTTTGGCAATCGGCGACCCCTTCGGAGTGGGAGAAACGGTAACTTCTGGGATCGTGAGCGCCATGGGTCGAACCAACCTGGGCATCGAAGATTATGAAGATTTTATCCAGACCGATGCACCCATTAACCCTGGGAACTCGGGTGGAGCACTGGTCAATGACCGCGGCGAGTTGATCGGCATCAACACCGCGATCCTCTCGCATGGGTCCGGCGGGAGCCAGGGTGTTGGGTTCGCGGTCCCGGTAAACCTGGCTCGGAACGTAATGGATCAGATTATAAAAGATGGCAAGGTGACACGAGCATACCTGGGCGTCTCGATCCAGGAAGTGAGTCCGCAACTGGCCAAGGCGTTCGGAGAAGCT
>JBKQVI010000222.1:0-13020 GCA_052139985.1 Terriglobia bacterium | reverse complement strand
CAGGAAGCCGTGCGCAAGCTGCGCTTTTACGCCAAGAAAACCATGATGGTGGCGCAGCACCTCTACGAGGGTGTCGAGTTGAAGGACGAGGGCGCGGTGGGCCTCATCACTTATATGCGCACGGATTCCACGCGCGTGGCGGAAGGCGCTCTTACTGCGGTGCGCGGTTACATT
The DNA here is from genome assembly GCA_052139985.1 of Terriglobia bacterium. Taxonomy (GTDB): domain Bacteria; phylum Acidobacteriota; class Terriglobia; order UBA7540; family UBA7540; genus Bog-366. The sequence goes on along the minus strand of JBKQVI010000222.1, from coordinate 12,846 downwards.
CAGAAGGCTTTTGGAAATGATTATTTGCCCAGTGAAGCCATTCATTACCGAAGCAAGAAAGGTGCGCAGGACGCGCACGAAGCGATTCGGCCTACGGACGTTTTGCGCACGCCGGACTCACTGCGTAAGGTTCTGAGCGCCGATGAGTACAAACTCTACAAGCTGATCTGGCAGCGGTTCGTCGCTTCGCAGATGAATCCCGCGATCTTCGACCAGACCACGATTGACATTGCGGCGGGCGATTACACCTTGCGCGCCACGGGCTCGGTGGAGAAGTTCAACGGTTTCCGCGCGGTCTATGAAGAAGGCAAAGACGAGAAGGCGGAAATGGAAGAGGACGAGGAACTGAAGCACCGCCTGCCTCCGGTGGCCGAGGGCGAGCGCCTGAAGTTGCACCAGCTTTTGCCCGAGCAGCACTTCACCGAACCGCCGCCGCGCTTCAACGAAGCCACGCTGGTGAAGACGCTGGAGGAGAAGGGCATCGGGCGGCCCTCGACTTACGCCAGTATTCTTTCCGTCATCATGAACCGTGAGTATGTGGAGAAAAACCAGGGGCGCTTCTACCCCACCGAACTCGGCATGTTGGTCAGTGACATGCTGGTGAAAAATTTTACGGACATCTTCGATGTCGCTTACACCGCGCGCATGGAAGAAGAATTGGACGACGTCGAGGATGGGAAGCTTTCCTGGACCGACGCGCTGGACGAATTCTATACGAAGTTCAAGAAAGACCTGAGCGTTGCTGAGCGCGATATGGTGGACATCAAGGGCGAAGGCATTCCCACCGACGTCAAGTGTGAAAAGTGCGGCAAGCCCATGGTGATCCGCCTGGGCCGCAATGGGCAGTTCCTGGCCTGCACCGGATACCCGGACTGCGACGGCACTAGCGATCTGCCTCCGGATCTCGCCGCCAAGTACTCCAGCGCCGCGCCCCCCGCGCCGGAAGTTGCTGCGGAGAATTGCGAGAAGTGCGGCAAGCCCATGCTGGTGAAACGCGGCCGCTTTGGCTACTTTCTGGCGTGCACCGGATATCCCGAGTGCCGTAGCACTAAGAAGATTATTATTAAGGAAGGCAACGCGACGGCAGTGGGCGACCAGCCGCTGGAAGAAAAGTGCCCCGAATGCGGCAACCACCTGGTGATCAAGCATGGCCGCTTCGGGCAGTTCACCGCGTGCAGCAATTATCCCAAGTGCAAATACGTAAAGCGCGAAACGCTGGGAATTCCCTGTCCGGAAAAAGGCTGCACGGGTGAGATCGTGGTTCGCCGCACCCGGTTTAAGAAGACATTTTATGGTTGCAGCCGCTACCCTGACTGCAAATTCACCTCTTGGGACAAGCCGGTCGCCGAGCCCTGCCCGAATTGCGGCTCACCGATACTGGTGGATAAATTCGACAAGAAGAGCGGAGAAACCACTCGCCACTGCCCCAACGAAAGCTGCAAATACGAGCGCGTGACGGCGTAAGGCCACAGCATTTTGGATTTTGGATTAACGAGGGGCAACGCAGGCCCGTGGTTCTTGGATCTATGGCTTATGCCGCCTGAGGGTGAAAACCTGCGACCCGAATGACTGGTTGGCGCTTCGTGCTTCAATCCAAAATCGCAAATCCAAAATCCAAAATTCCTCTACTCTCCTTTCACAACTGGATAACCTTTCGCGGTCCAGTCGTCGCCGAGTCTTTCGGGGATGTCGAGCGCCTTGAGCTTCACAAATCCCATCTCCTTGAGCGCTTGAAAGGCAGGGCGAATGTTCGGACAAACGTCCCACGGACAGCAGCCGCAGTAGATGACGATCTCTTGATTGCGCGGAAGCTTGGCGACGAGCTTTTTCAGACCTTCCAGGCCCGCTTCATTGGAAGCGGCGCCCGCGTACTGCGACCCAGGAATGTGCCCCATCTTGTACATCGTGTGAAAGCCGACCTGAATGAGGACGATCTTCCCTGCCTTCACCGTAGGCAGTTGGCTATTCAGTTGGGCTGCGGTCATAAGGTCGGAGGAGGCCAACGGCGGTGCGGCGTCAGCGGCACCTGAGCTGACGCTGGCGAACATTGCCAAAATCAACGCGATCCCCAAATTGCGCAGTCCGGACATGGTTCATCTCCTTCCGACGATTCCTTCTTCAAGTTCCGTGCTTATCCAGGTTTCGAGCCAGCCACAGTGCGCCTTCGACCGGTGGGCGTTCGAGCAACTCCACGCGCGCCAAGGGTGCAAATCGGCGAAGCTGACGCGTAAAGGCGCGACGGATCAAGCTGCTGGACTGGAAAACTCCACCGGTTGTGACCACGTGCATCGATTCGCGTGTCCATCCGGCGCGCGTCAACAGAGCAACGGCCAGGTTCGCGAGGTCGCGGGCCGCTTCGTCGCAAAGATGGCGTGCCACTAAGTCGCCATCGCGGGCGGCTTCCATCACCAGAGGAAACAGCGCCGCCACCTGCTGCTGTTCGAGTTGTCTGGATACGATTTCGGTGATGTCCCGAAGGTTCAGATGGCGGCAGATTGTGTCCTCCAGGATCGTGTGTGGGCCACGGCCGTCGCCTGCCTCTAACGCCGCCGCCACGGCCTTGCGGCCCAGGTCGTAGCCAGACCCGCGATCGTCAAAGGGAATTCCCCAGCCACCGGTGCGCAGCAGCGTACCTTGATTGTCACGTGCGAAGGCGATGGAACCTGTGCCGGCGATTACGATGATGCCTGTCGAATTGCGGACGGCCGCCGCGAGCGCGATGGCAGCGTCGGAAGTCAGCAAGTACCGGCGCGCCGGAATATGCCGGCGCATCCAGGCCATCAGCGGCCGATGCACCGACTGTCGATCGACTCCAGCGATGCCGGCACAGACGGCACTCAGCGCCGGCGGGCGCATCGCGCGTGCAGCGGCTGGCGGGTGTCCGGCGGCGCGCAAGCAGGCGCGGAAGGCTTTCAGAAGTTCGCGTTCCGCAACGCGAAAGCCTGCTTTCAGAGGATTCGATGGGCCGGCCTCAGCTCGGGCCAGGACCTTGCCTTCACCATCTCCCAGCCATGCCGCCGTGCGCGTACCACCGCCGTCAATTCCCAGAAAGCAACCCATGAATCGCAGTTCTCAGTTCTTGAAAGATAGACGCAGCCAAAACCTCAAGTGCGAGCAAAGGGGCTCGACTAGCTTCCCACGGAGTGTTGCCCCCTCAAGGCGGCTGCCCTTGACGCCAACAACTATCGTGCAGCAACGGTGTAGCTTCAAGCCATTATACGTAACCACCGGATCCAACTCCTGTGCTGAAGTTGGAATGGATGTGCGCATTCTATCCTTAACCGAGCGGCCAGAACACTACTTTGGCGAAAAGAATACGAGTGCATAGAATGAAAACATGCTATAGAACTTAGTTAATGCCACCCTCGGCACGTTACCTTCGGTGGCTTGACACACTTGGGCCTCCGGCGTTTAATAGGCAACGCAGGACCAGTTCGGTCGGCGGCGACCATTGGGATTGCGTTGTCGATCACAGTATCCAGTCCGGGTAGCGCGAGCAAAGTCGGAAGGCGTTAAAGATCCCTTCTCTCAAGGCCCATTCGCACCCAGAATTAGCACGAAGCTGAACTCGGCCATGAATTCGGAGTTCCGCTTCCTGACGACGCTCACAAACGCTGAGTGGGCGAAGCCACGGCTTTTCAAGACCTGATGCAGGCGCATTGCCGCGCGGCGGCGGGTTGGAGGACCGATGCAGATTCGCAAAGACCCCATCTCCATGAATTGGGTGATTCAGGAAGACGGGGAGAGCACTTGGCCGGACTTCAACGCCTGTCCCTTTTGCCCCGGCCAGGAAGTGTTGACCCCGCAGACTATTTACTCGCATGTCAATGGGAGGGGTGGCTGGCAGGTTCGCGTTACCCCCCACCTGCGCCCGCTATACCGCATTGAAGGCGACGCTCAGCGGTCCGCCGAGGGCATCTACGACAAGATGCGCAACCTGGGAGCCCATGAAGTGGTGATCGAGAACCCGGACCACAACCGCCGCCTGTCGCTTCTCAGTGATGAAAACGTGGCGCAAGTGCTGCGCGCATTCGTCTCACGCCTGGTGGACCTTAAGAAGGACCGCCGCTTTCGCTACGTCAGCATATTCCGTAATCAGGGCAAACTGGCAGGGCAGGAACCCGACCACCCGCACTCCCAAATCACCGCGACGCCTTTCATTCCGCGCCGCGTGGTTTACGAACTGCGCTCGCTTCAGCGCTACTTCGCCGTGAAAGAGCGCTGCATGATTTGCGACATCGCCCAGCAGGAGGTGGCGAAGCAAGTGCGCACCGTGGAGTGGGACGATCAGTTCATGGCCTTCTGCCCGTTCGCCTCGCGCGTGCCTTACGAGATGTGGATTCTCCCCCTAGAGCACCATTGCTCCTTTGAGGAAGACTTGACCACCTGGGAGCGGCAGCTTCACTTTGCGCGATTCCTAAAGTCCGTCTTGCTGCGGCTCGAGTCCGTGGCCCAGGATTACCACATCGCCTTGCACACCACGCCCAATCTGACTGCTAAGTTCGAACGCAACGACCATTGGAACACCTTGCGCGATGATTTCCATTGGCACTTTGAACTGGTGCCTGTGCGGCTTAACACCTCTCGCTCGTATTTTCTCAAAGAGGTCTACTACAATTCCGTGCTGCCCGAGCGCGCTGCCGAGGAACTTCGCAAGGTCAACGTCGAGCAACTCCTCCACTCCTAGGGTCGCCTCTGCTTGTACGATTCTTACCGGCTCGTCATCAACATTACGATGCCACCCATTCCAGCCCAGGGCGTGTCCTTCAGCTTTCCAGGTGTTCCCAATGGGTATAATCCACTCCCAAACGGGTGGTAGCGGTTTCCGGGCAGCCGTCCCAACTTTCCAGCATCTTGTTGCCTTGGTATTGCAATTCCGCGATGCCGATTTTGCTTGAATAGAACCCACCCAGCACCAGGTCGCGGATGTGGTTGAAAGCGGACACTGCGCCCGAATCCTCAGGAGCCGCTTTCGCTGGGTAAGCGACACGGTCGAGAATCTGCTTCTGCTGGGCCTCCGAGCAATCAACAAAATCATGGGCAAATTGTCGGTTACACTCCATGTCGATCCAGGCGAGACCTCCGAGAACTTCGGTTTTCATCAACTCTTCGTGCAGGTTCAGCCAATCGTCGATAAAGGCCGGCACTCCCGCTTCCGTGGCGCTCCCACTCTGCCCCTCGGCGGGGAGAATGAAATCGCTGAGCACGTGTAAGGTCTTCCACTGATGAGGGTTAAAGACCTTCGGCGCGTATTCGGCGGAAGCCTCGGCCATGCGATTGGATGGGGAGGCCGCACCCACTGTGGTGCTCAACTGAACCAGTGCCGCCGTGGGAGCCACCACCGCAGCCTTCAGAAGGTCTCGCCGATTGATGGAACCGGATGTGCCCGCTTTCTCCGTGTTATTCATCGTTGCCTCCCAGCGACCGAGATAGTGACGAGTGACAAGTGACAAGTGACGAGCAGGTAGCTTCGCTGCCGCCCGCCAGCGCTCCTTGACTTCTGTCACCTGATTCCTTCACACGTTCAATTTCCGAACCTGCTCCGCCGCATATTCCGAAGTGCGCCAGGCAAGAGCCATAATCGACAGCGTTGGATTCTTGTCGGCGTTACTCACGAAGGGGGCGTCATCGGTGACAAAGAGGTTCTTACAATCCCAGGCTTGGCAATAAGGGTTCAAGGCGGAAGTCGCCCGATCCGCGCCCATACGGACAGCACCGACCTCGTGGATTACCTTGCCTCCGTCCTCAATGCCCCAATTGTCCTCGGGCCCGAATTTTCGAACCGGCTCTCCCCCCGCCGCCCGAATGATTTCGTCGAATGTTTCGCGGGCGTACTTCGCCATCTGAATTTCCTCGTCGCTCCACTTGAAATGAAACTTGAGCACCGGAATGCCCCACGTATCGACCACCTGCTTATCGATTTCGCAATAGCTGTCGTTGTTCGGGATCATCTCGCCGCGGCAAGAGAAGCTGATGAACGCGCCATAGATTTTCCGCACGCCACGCTTGAGTTCCACTCCGTACCCACCGCCCAGGAAGCGCTCGGTGCCGACAAAGGTACCCACGCCGGGCATGCGCATCCCCCCTCCGAACTCAATGTGGAATCCGCGCGAGAACGGCATTTCGTGGCGGAGTTGTTTTTGATAATTCCACCAGGGCATATACAGGTGCATGCCGCCCGTACCGTCTTCGTTATGGCGCGGCATATCCTGCATGATGGGGAAGAAGCCCACCGACCGGTCCGCGCCCACGGTATCCATCAGATACTTTCCCACCATTCCGCTGGAATTGCCGAGGCCCTGCGGGTGGGCCGGACTCTTGGAATTCAGCAGCAGCCGGGCCGTCTCACAATTGCTCGCGGCGAGCACCACTATTTTGCCGCGCACTTGCACTTCGCGGCCGGTTTTCTTGTCGATGTAGGATACGCCGGTCGCCAGCCCATCCTTGCCCACCAGGACTTCCCGAGCCATGGCATTGCAGCGCACTTCCAGGTTTCCCGTTGCCATGGCGGGGGGAATCAGCACGGTGGGTGAGGAGAAGTTGGAGGATGTTGCGCAACTGCGTCCGCACTGGCCGCAGTAGTGGCAATGGGGGCGGCCGTTGATGGATCGCGTGAGAATCGAGCGGCGTGCCGGCACGCAAGGAATCCCCAACTTGCCGCAGGCTTTCTGAATCAGCAACTCGTGGCAGCGCGGTTTGGGGGGAGGCAGGAACTTGCCGTCGGGAGTATTCTCCAAGCCCTCGGCGGTGCCAAATACGCCAATCAGCTCTTCCGTCTTGTCGTAATAAGGAGCAAGGTCTTCATAGCTGATCGGCCAGTCGAAGCCTTTCCCATCGCGCGAGTAAGGTTTGAAGTCGTAAGGACCCATGCGCAGCGAGATGCGTCCCCAGTGGTTCGTGCGTCCGCCCAGGGCGCGCGTCCGCCACCATGACCAATCGCTGCCGGGAGCATTGGTGTAAGGCTCGCCCGGAATGTGCCACCCTCCGTAGCCGGGGTCGAAATAACCATTGGGTTTCTCCGGCGTCGCGGCGCCGCGATGCGGAGCTTCATACGGCCACTGGAACATCGTGGACTGCTTCGCCGCGTCCCACCAATCGCCGGCTTCCAGCATCAGGCATTTGGCGCCGGCCCGGGTCAGGACGTAAGCCGCCATGCCTCCGCCTGCACCAGAGCCCACAATCACGGCGTCGTACACTTTCGAAGTGGAGATGATCTCCGGCATAAGCCCCCTCTATTATCGGGGAACCCCGAAAGGGTGAAAATTGGGTAGCCGTGGGCGAGGGCGCGATCTTTGTGCCCGCCGCCCGCGGATGGCGTTCCACCCTATTTGACCGACCTTCCAGACATCGAACGGTACAGCCCCGACCAGGTCGGCGTTTGCTCGCGACCCCAGTTGATTAGATGCTTTGTTGAGCTTGCGGGTAGAGTCATCTGCTATGGTCGAAGCGCAGTCCGCAGCGCCGTTGCTGTTCCCCCGCGCCAGCCACTCGAATCATGTTGGATACGCCGCCGTTGGGGGCCATTGGCCGCTGCTCCGGGAGGGCAGTGCCTTTTTGTCCGCCGCCCGGCTCCGCCAAATTCTCCCTCTGCCATGGCCGGTATCACGGCTCTCGTATCGCGCGCAAGACAATTTGACCGAAATGATCGGGCGATAGGCTTGTTCCGCCTTTTGGGACCACTCTTCGGCTCCTCGTCCCTCCAAGAGTATGGACAAAACCCAGAGTCACATCCGTCTGTCCGCACAAACTCGATAAGATAGATCCTGGTTGGGCGCGTCGCGTCGAGCAGGCACGGCGACCCAACTGGGGCGAGTAGTCCGCACATCCGATACCTCAGCGGCTCGGAGCACTTCTGACAAAACCGCAAAACTTGAACTGGCGAGCCCTCATTCAAGGTGGAACAGCAGGCGTTGCCGGAAACCCTGTTTTCTGGAACTAAACCTAAAATCCCTCTCCTCGCGAGCTGCCTGGGGGACGTCGGGCAGCGCTAGTGCCGCCGACAGGGAGATCCGCGCATCCCGTACCGCATGCTAGAGCTTGGAAAACGCCGCGGATGGAGTTTGGTGCGAGCTTGGATCGCTTTCTCTTAGATCCATGCGTTCAATCAGACCGTTCGCGATGGTGTAAATGTGCCACACGTCCGTATCTGAAAGAACGTCGCCACCGAGGGTCTTCACGAGCTGGTGAACCTTCACGTCGGTTTTGCTTCCCTCGCGGTCGATCACTTCCACCGGTTCCACGTGAGGGTCAAACTCCTTCCACTGACGCGTCCAGTAGGCGCGAATCTCCTCTTTTCCGACTACACGACCGCCTTCCGATGCCCTGGGCCAGCTCACGTTCTCGCTCATGAGCGCCAGCGCCCCCTCGATATCCCGTCGGTTGAAAGCAGAATAGGCTTCAGCGATGAGCACCTGTGTGTTTGCCAATGGGTCCTCCTGGGTGGACAACTATCTACTTTATACTCTGATCATCAAAATCGGGTCATCGAAAAAACGACTGCGAAATCCGTCCCGGAAGGAAGGGACGGAAGAGAAGGGCGGAAGAGAAGAAAGGGTGTCAGGTACCCTTTTCTTTCTCGCGTCGAATCTCTTCAGATAGTTCCACCTTGGCTCTCCATTCCAACGGTCTCCCCCTTTTGGGCAACGCCCAACTCAGGGTATCCGTTCGCTGCCAAGGTGGGCCGATTTAAACCGCCGAACTGGGCCAGTTCAAAATACCGGAATCAATTGTGGGAAGAAATAATAGAATCTTCAACCATGAATATCTTGATGTTCGGTCGAGGAGTCATCTCGGTGCTTTACGGGTGGGCGCTCGAAAAGGCAGGCCACACCGTAGAGTTCTATGTTCGCCCTGGCCGTGCGGCGCAGTATGGCCCGGCAGTTGGGTTCGATATGCTTGATGCGAGAAGGTCGATTACCGGTACGCAAGTAAACGGGAGCTGGACAATTCGCATGCGGGAGGAGCTGTCGGCTGATCACGATTTCGACCTGATCATCGTGAGTGTCCAGCACTACCGCTTCAAAGAGGCAGCAGAGTTTCTCAGCCCGCGTATTGGCAAAGCTATGGTGCTGGTGTTCAATAACCTCTGGGTCGAGCCGGAACAAGCTGCCTCGCCTTTCCCCGTCAAGCAGTTGGCATGGGGCTTTCCTCAGGCGGGCGGTGGATTCGGGAAGGATGGCGTGCTTCGTGGCGCCCTGTTCGGCAAGGTCTTTTTTGGCACTTTTCTCGCCGATCCCGGTCCGCGTGAACTGGCTGTACACGAACTGTTCAAGAAGGCGGGGTTTGGCATCGTCATGCAACGTGACTTCCGTAGTTGGCTGTTCGTGCACTTCGCCATCAACTGCGCCATTCACACCGAAGCGCTCAAGGCCGGCTCGATGCCACGGGCGTTCGCCTCTGGCCATCATCGCCGAGGCATGATTCTGAACATGCGGGAGCTTGTGCCGCTGCTCGCGAAACGCTCAGTCGACCGGAAAGATCAGGCGACCTACCTAGCCCCGTTTCGGCTGCCAACCTGCCTGCTCAGCCCAGTCATGGGACTTGCGCCGAGGGTGCTCGCACCACTCCGTGTGGTGCTCAACAGTCACGCCAATATGGAAGAACTGCGCTCGACTTGCCGGGATGTGCTCACTGAGGCCCGGCGTATGAATGTCAACCTGCCGCGACTAGAGGTTGCATCGTCGCTCTTCTAGTCACAATGGAGAGCGGGAGTGCGGGGAAAGGTAGCGAAGAGCTATTCGGCTCCGAGCCGAATTACTCTTCGCTACTTTCCCTGTGCCGGGAAATGCATCAGGCGTACCGCTGAGTAATTTTTCTCAGAGAAAAATAACTCAGCCGTACGCCGCTACCCGCGTGAATCGGGCTCTCTAGGTCAGGAAGGGTGTCAGGAGGAAGCCCGTAGCGCAGACCGCCGGGTTTGCGGTCTGCGGCTCTTCATTGACGAGGGCTACTCGATGGAGCGGTCCCTCCTAGGGAAGAGACGCGGACCACAAAAGGGGTGGCCCGCGCTACTTGCTGTTTGGCTTCCTCCGCGGTTCTCAACACGGAAACATCAACCCTGACATTAACGCCCAAACATGAAATTCCATGGACGGACGAAGAGCCTCAGACGAACGCAAAGGACGCGTACGTCTGCGCTACCCTGCTTCGGTTATAACCACTCGAGCTATTCGCGCAGTGGGCCGGAACAATACCAGAAAACGTGGTGCCGACTGCACCCCTGAGGTGAGACAGTGAAATTAGGGACAGTATACCATTCGCTGTAAAGGTCTTGGCATAGTCATTAAGTTCTCCGATGATGGCGCCGGCTGGTGAAGCAGTTAAACCGGTTTTTTTGTCCATGTCACTTCACTCACTTCACTCACGAGATACCAGACGTTCTTCCTCGGCCAGCGCTCGACGCGGGTAACTTAACGGCTAAGCGTCAGTGCTTGGTAGCGGGGCAGCTCCGACGTGGGCGCCGTTAACACTCCAGTCAAGTTGCTCAATTGACCCGGGGAATCTCCAGGGCACAATTCTTGAACGGCCTGCGGCAGTTGAAACAGTCGCGCGGTTTCCTCGCGAATGCTGCGCGGGGGCCGGAACAGCAGTTTGTCGTGTAATGAACCCGGGGTCTTGCCCTAGTGAATTCGGCGCAGGGCTTCGATCTTTGTTAGTGGGGAGCCGACTGGCACGGAACAATTTGTCCTTGAACGAGACGATTAGATATGAGGTCAATATCCTTGTCAAGACTTTTTTTAAGTTGGATTCGCAGGCTGGCGCAGACACCCGTCGTTTGGTGTTTGCGATCTCCCGAAGGGACCTTCTCTTCTGGTCGCAGGCCATCGGGAGTATACTCTTCCGCGCCATGCCCTTCTATCACCGCGTTTACTGTCCCGGCGAACTCCAATTCATCACCACCAGCACCTATCGCCGCACGCCCCTTTTCCGCTCCAATCGCTTTCGGCGCTGCTTTGGCCAGAAAACCCGCGGCCCTTGGACCGCAGGTCCGCGCTACGAACTGGAGGAGGTGCGGCAGGAATTGCATTTTCTGCTCATCGGTTGGGTTCTGACAGAACCCGGTGACGCGTGGGCTCGTGAGTTCCCCCGGCGACTGGCGGTGGTCAAGCTGGAGGTTTTACTACTGGCAAGATGCGTCTATTCTCCGCATGGATCGGATGCGTTGAGGTCAACCAAGAACCGGGTACCGCAGAGGTTGAGTAGCGCGGAGGTAGGCGCAGTTTGCCTTCCTCCGCGGTTCTTAACATAGAAACATAAACCATGGTTATAACATCCAAACATGAAATCACATAGGCGGACGAAGAGCCGCAGACGAACGCATAGGACGCGTACGTCTGCGCTACCCTCCGCGGTTCTTAACACGGAAGCATCAACCATGACATTAACGCCCAAACACGAAATCCAATGGACAGACGAAGAGCCGCAGACGAACGCAAAGAACGCGTACGTCTGCCCTACCCGCTGCGGCTCTTCATTGACGAGGGCTACTCGATGCCGCGGTCCCTCCCAGGGAAGAGACGCGGACCACAAAAGCGGTGGTCCGCGCTACTTGCTTGCTGCCCCCGGTTTCCCGGTAAAGGAAATGAATCACATAAGTTCTGGGAATAACGACACGCCATGAAATGGACCTGGACGAGGGTTGTCCTGCTTATCGCGGCCGTATGGCTTCAGGTCGACGCGTTCAAGACACCAAGCCGAGCCGACCCGGGCCCCGCGGGTGATGTATCGTTGTCCTTTGCCATTAGTTGGGTCGCGCTAAAGAAGAAGGTGCCCCCAACTTCGGAGGCGATTCTGGGGTTAGGATTGACCGTATTCGCCTGTGCCTCAAACCGTGCGGCCTCACCCAGCGATAAACTCCTTTGGTTGCCACTGGTTATACTTGCGTGTGTACTGTTTGTGTACTTCGGGAGAGGGGAATGACTTGGACCTATTGTAAGCATGTCGGCGGAGCCTACCTGCAAGCTATTGCAGGGCGGGTGCCGGTGGGCAGTTCCCCTCACTTCAATTGGTCGACAGGGTTTCATAGTTTGCATGCGGGGGGGAAAACGGTGTCAGGAAAACGGTCTCAGACTTTTTTCTTATGAGGGGCGCCCGTAGCGCAGAAAGCCGGGTTTGCGGTCTGCGGCTCTTCATTGACGAGGGCTACTCGATGGCGCGGTCCCTCCTAGGGAAGAGACGCGGACCACAAAAGCGGTGGTCCGCGCTACTTGCTACTTGCTTCCTCCGCGGTTCTCAACACGGAAACATCAACCGTGCCATTAACGCCCAAACATGAAATTCCATGGACGGACGAAGACCCGCAGACGAACGCAAACGACGCGTACGTCTGCGCTACCCTGCTGAACCCTGAAAGGGTTGAAATTGAATAGCCGTGGGCAAGGGCGCGCTGTTTGCGCCCGCCGCCCACGGATCCCGATCCCCCGTTCCCTCGACCCTGAAGGGGTCGCACACGCGCGGCTTCTCCGGGTGGGGATTTTGATGCCCCCGCGGGCGCTGACCGGAAATACCGTCGACCCCTTCGGGGTCAGTGTCGTTTTTGCGATCTGATCCGTGGGCGGCGGTCACAAAAAGCGTGCCCTTGCCCACGGCTATTCAATGATCACCCCTTATAGGGTTAAGAACTTTGCCGAAATTGGCGCCCCCGGTGCTCGGCAAAAAGATGAGGGGCACACTCGCGGGGTGGCGCAGACATCATTTGCTCAACTACTGTATAAATTCACGGGTGGCGCAGGGTCGAAAAACATTTGGCGCGGAAATGCCCTATGCTGAAAACAAAGGAGATAAGCTGATCCATTCCTCCCTGCGTGCCGACACTGTTTTTCATGAAGTTTCGCGGGCCGAAGGCCC
>JBKQVI010000221.1:0-21302 GCA_052139985.1 Terriglobia bacterium | reverse complement strand
TTGTAAAGGATAAATGCGACTTACAACGTACTATGCATGTCTACATACTTAGGGCCAAAATCGCACTTAACCCCACAAGGCAACACAAGTTATCTCAAAAACTTAGAGGTGAACATCGGTTGTAGCGCAGAGGTACGCGCATTTGGCGTTCCTCTGCGGCTTTTCTTACGTGAATCTACTCCGCCGGTCCGAAACGACTTCGTGCCGCCGCTTGTTTCAACAAAAACAGAGCCGCAGAGGAATCCGTCTGCTAACGGATACCTCGCGCTACACCCTCGAACGTCGTCTGTCGATGTGGTTGCCCGGTAAGAGCCGCAGAGGAGGGTGAACGGCGCCCACCTCTGCGCTACACCTCTTGTTACCCGGAACGAGCTCGTAGCGCAGAGGTACGCGCATTTGGCGTTCCTCTGCGGCTTTTCGGCTGGTCGTCGCCGTCCTCCGCAACGCCTCAAATCAACGTGCGCGGGTCGCTGGGCAGCAGTATCCGGTCAACCGATAATCCGCTTGGGGTCACCGGCGCGTGGTTGAGGGTGCCGGTATAATCATGGATGCTCGACCACGGCCAATCTTCCGGACAGCTTGCCAGGACCGCCTTCACCGGGTTCAGGTGAATGTACTCCACCTTTTCGTGATATTCCCGTACCGTGCGCAGAGCGCGATCAAAAAAGCGCGGCTGAAATAGCTTTCCCGCCTCGCGGCGGGCATGGTTAATGCGCTTGGTCACGCCGTCCTTGATGGATTCCATAGCCCTCGAAATAGTTAGCGGGTCGGGAGGATAGATGATGGCGTGCCAGTGGTCCGGCAAGAACACCCACGCCGTCAGCAGGAAGCCGTGTTCCTTGCGGCGTTCCTGGATGACCTTCGCCAAACAGGCGAATTCAGCTTCGGAGAGTATCCGCCGGTTGGGCAACACCCGGCAACTGATAAAGAACCAATGGTCCGATACCACCAAGCGGCGCAGCCGCGACATGCGGGGCATTATACGCTTCGCGCCATCGATAATTTCAACGAAAAAGGGCCACGTCATCCGTCGATGTTGCCCCCGGGAAAGAGCCGCAGAGGAGGGTGAACGGCGCCCACCTCTGCGCTACACCTCTTTTCGGCCTGCGCGCAGCTCGTAGGTCGTAGCGCAGAGGTACGCGCCTTTTGCGTTCCTCTGCGGCTTTTAGGCCTTGCGCCACCCGCAGCCATCATTTCCTGAGAATGCCTAATATATTAGGCAAAACGCTTGAAATACAATGAAATGCCTAATATATTAGGCATATGCTGAATCTGCCCTCGATCGGCGCCCAAATCGCCGCCAAGCGCAAGAACCTCGGCCTCAGCCAAGCGGAACTGGCCCGCAAGGCCTCCGTCAGCAGGGCTACGCTCGATGCTCTGGAGAACGGTCGCAGTGGGGAACTAGGGTTCGCCAAAATTACCAGGATTCTGTCGGGGCTCGGACTGAGGCTGAAACTCCAAGAGTCAGCTTCGCCGCGGCCTACTCTGGACGAACTTATGGAAGAGGATCGCAATGATCAAAGTTTGGACCGACGGGGCTGAGTCAGGCGTGCTTGCGAGGCATGGCGACCGCGGCAGCACTTTTGTTTACTTGCCGAAGGTGGCGGTCGAGCGAGCGGTTTCCGTCAGCATGCCCGTCAGACTGCCATCCTGGGATATCCCCTTCGGCTTACCTCCGATCTTCGAGATGAATCTTCCCGAGGGGGTCTTGCGCGAGCGGCTCCGCCTCGCGTTCGCCAAGGCGACCGGCACATTCGACGATTTTGATCTGCTGTCTGTCGTAGGGCGTTCCCAGGTCGGCCGCATTCGCTATACGGGGGAGCCGGAGCAACTGCATGAGGACGTTCCTTTTCAGTCTGTAGACGAGATTCTGGCACGCCGGCGTGACGGAGATCTATTTCGCTACCTCCTCGACAAGTTCGCATCCTTTTCCGGCATCAGCGGAGTGCAGCCGAAGATCCTGGTGCGCGATGAAACAGCGTCGGCGGCCTTGAAAGACTCCAAGCCCCGTCTCTCCCAAACTTACCGGGGGGCTACGCACATCGTAAAGTTTTGGGAGCCGAACGAGTATCCACAACTCGCCGCGAACGAGTACTTCTGCCTGACCGTGGCAAAGAAGTGCGGGCTCGATGTGCCGTCCTACCGGCTGGCGGAAGACGGCACGGCGCTGGTGATTGACCGTTTCGACCTGCGCGCCGATGGCACCTATCGCGGCTTCGAGGATTTCTGCGTTCTTAATGCCAGAAGGACGGATGAGAGATATCGCGGCACCTACGAGACTTCGATCATGAAGCGTTTTCAGGAGTTCGCGAATTCCCTGCACGTGAACGAAGATCTGGAAAGACTATTTACCCTGATTGCGCTCAATTGCGCCCTTCACAACGGCGATGCGCATCTAAAGAATTTCGGGATCGTCTACGACCACGTTCTCGGCGAAGCGAGACTCTCCCCCATCTACGATCTTGTAACAACTGCCGTCTACCTGTCCAAAGACAGCATGGCTCTTACTCTCAATGGAAGTACTCGCTGGCCCGGTTTCAAAGAACTCCTTAGGTTTGGCGAAACTCGCATGGGAGGCACGCCGTCCAGGATCAAAGAGGTCTTCGAGAGTATCGACGATGCTATTTCGGAGACCGCCGCCGAGGTGCGCCTCTACATCAAACAGAATCCCGATTTTGCCGAAGTCGGGCAGCGGATGCTCGAGGAATGGGAAAAAGGCGCATCCCTCTCGCTGCGGCCCAGTTCATAACAAAACTGCCTACCGAGGTGTTGTGCTTGGCAGGACCTACGATCACGCCGTTCGCAGAACTGCCTATCGCAATACCGAAGATTTTTGTCGCCTGTTCGTAGGGCCGAACGGCATTCGGCCCAGGCCAGCGCCGGTGGCCCCCACGTCTTGGGTTGTGGCCCCACCGCGCCGCGGTACACCCTTGAACGTCATCTGTCGGCCTTGTTGTTCCCCGGCAAGAGCCGCAGAGGAGGGTGAACTGCACCCACCTCTGCGCTACACCCCTACACCCCTCATTTCCTCTACTAGGCCGGCGACGGAACTTCCTGCGTCATGCCATCGTATAGTATTAAGGTACGTCGTATCTCCCCGGAGAAATCTCCGTTGTCCCGCCAGGAGGATCGTCGATGGACGCTTTACGCCAAAATCTCAGATTTGCAGCGCGGCAATTGTGGCGCAATCCCGGTTTTACGTTGACCGTGATCCTTACGCTGGCGCTTTCTATCGGCGCCAACACCGCGATTTTTTCCATGGTCAATGCGCTCCTGCTGAAGAACCTGCCCTATTCGCATCCCGAGCGGATGGGCACGATTTACACGCGGATCACCGGCCCCGGGGCCTCCGATGAACGGCACCACGTCAATGGCGAGCAATGGGAACTGCTGCGCGACAATGTTCCCTCCCTGATCTCGGCTGTTTCAAGCCCGATGACTTCGGGCGTGAACCTCCGGGCGGGCTCGCACGTGGAGTACGTACACTGTGGGCGCGTCTCGGCCCACTACTTTGACGTGCTCGCGATTCAGCCAATCCTGGGACGCAGTTTCTCTGCGGATGAGGACCGCCCCCACGGACCCAAAGCCGTCATCCTGGGATACAGTTTGTGGCGAAATACCTTTGGCTCGAATCCCAACATTCTGGGGCAGGCCGTGCTGTTGAAGGGCGAGACGCATACGGTGGTCGGGGTGCTTCCCGAGGGCGCGACGACTCCCCTGAACGCCGACCTTTACACGGCGCTGCAAGCCAGCCGCGAGGGCGAAGGCGGGGGAACGAACTTTGACGACATTACTCGGCTACGCGACGTCGCGGCCTGGCAGCGGGCGGACGCCGAAATCAACCGCGCCTGGTCTCTCCGCGCCAATCGCTATGAAATCAGCAACAACCCCGGCGCGCACGTGAGCTACTATTCCGTGCCGCTCCAGAAGGGCGAGACCGCTTCGCTACGTCCGCAGGTGCTGGCGCTGATGCTGGCCGCGGGCTTCATCCTGCTGATTGCCTGCGCCAATCTCGCCGGGCTCACGCTGGTCCGCATGTTGCGCCGCACCTCGGAAGTCGCCACCCGGTTGGCACTGGGAGCCTCGGGCTGGCAAATCCAGAAGCAGTTCTGGGTGGAAAACCTGCTACTGGCGCTGGTCGGTGGAACGGTGGGCATGGGCGTGGGCTTTGTCGCTCTGCGCGGCCTCCTGCTGCTTTTGCCCGAACACTTTCTCCCCGTCGCGCACGTTCCTCTCGACGGCCGCGTGCTGGCCTTCACGCTGGTTGTGTCGCTCGCGACCAGCGTTCTCTTCGGCATGATCCCGGCACTGGCCACGCGGAAAGTGGACTTGCGCTCGTCGATGGCCGGGCGCGCCGTCGCGGGTGTCGGCAGCGTGGGCCTGCGCCAGGCGCTGATTGCCGGCGAGGTGGCCCTCACCGTCGTACTGCTGACCGCCTCCGGCCTGCTGATCCGCAGCCTGATTCACCTGGAGACACTGCCGCCCGGATTCAATCCCAACGGAATCATGGTTGCGAAAGCCTCACTCGACGACGCGCGCTTCCGCGATGCCGCGGCCTTCCGAAAGCTGTTGGACGATAGCACGGCCGCCATGCGACGGATTCCCGGCGTGCGGAATGCCGCAGTCGGATTGTGCTTGCCTTACGAGCGCGCCTTGAACGACGCGGTCACCCTCAGCGACGGCAAAGACGCCGGCCGGCAGGATGGGACGGATGAGGTCTATGTCACCCCCGGATATTTCGAGACCCTGCAAATGCCGGTGCTGGCGGGCCGCATCTTTACTGACGCCGACGGACCAACCGCTCAGCACGTGGCCGTGGTGAACCAAGCCTTCGCGCGGAAGTTCTATGGCGGAACCAACCCCGTCGGCCGTTACGTCAATAAGGACACGGAGATCGTGGGCGAGGTATCCGATGTTCCCGTCTCCTCCGGGCTGTACGCGAGCGCTCCGCTGATGACCGAACAGGCGATGTACATTCCGGCCGCCCAAGTGGCTGTGCAATACCGGTCGGTCGTGCACGTGTGGTTTCAGCCGGACTGGGTTGTCCGCACAGCAGGCCCCGTGGAAGGGTTGACCGCCCAAATGCAGCGGGCGCTCGCGAGCGCCGATCCCAACCTGCCCTTCTCGGGCTTCTACAGTATGCGCGCCCTGCTGGCGAAGACCCTGGCGACCCAGCGTGTCGAGGTGGCCCTCCTCGGCGCGATGGCGGGATTGGCTCTGCTGCTGAGTGCCGTCGGTATTTTCGCGCTGGTTGCCAACCTGGTTGCCCAGAGGACACGCGAGATCGGCATCCGCATGGCGCTGGGCTCGACCGTCGGCCAGGCCATGGTGCGAATCGGCCGCTCCGGCGCGGGAGCTTCGGTATTGGGCCTCTTACTGGGGTTGCTCCTCTGCGTGGGTGCGCTGCGAGTGATGCGCGGCGTGATCTATGGCATACGCGTGTACGACTCGACCACGATTCTCGCCGTCGTTCTGACGATTGCAGCGGTAACGCTCATTTCTACAACGGTGCCAACTCTGCGCATCGCTAGGATCGACCCTGCAAAGACGTTGCGCGATGAATAGGGCAACGACGCTGCTGCTAAATGCGCTCCGTGGTCAAGCCTTCGCTAACGCGGGTAGTGTCCTAAATTGAGTGTAGCGCCGGGCTTGAGCCCGGCATGTGCCGCCCTAAAGGGCGGCGCTACGCCCAAATTAGGACACTACCCTAACTCGGCACGAAGCCAATCGACTGTGCGGCGCAGACCGTCCTCGAAGGTGACGAGGGGTTCATAGCCCAGCGTCGCGCGTGCCAGAGAAATGTCCGCCGTCGAGTGCCGCACATCGCCTTCCCGTGGCGATGCGTATTGGGGCTTAACCTGAGTTCCGAAAATCGAATTGAGGGCGGTGATGGTTTGATTCAAAGTTGAACTTCGACCCGTGCCGACGTTGATGATTTTGCCGGGGGCGTTGGGGGCCATGCAAGCACGAAGCGTGGCATCGACCACATTGGTAACGTAGGTAAAATCGCGCGACTGCTCGCCATCGCCGAAAATGGTTGGGGTTGTTCCGCGAAGGTAGGCGGCGATAAATATGGAAAGTACACCGGTGTAAGGAGACTGGGGATCCTGCCGCGGCCCGAAAATATTGAAAAACCGCAGGGCGACAGCTTCCAGGCCAAAACTGCGATTGAATATCTGGCTGTAGTATTCGCCCGCCAGTTTGGTCAGCGCATAAGGTGAAAGTGGCTGCGGCAACTGAGTTTCCACGCGGGACAGAGCGGGATCATCGCCATATGCCGCGGCGGTTGCCGCCATGACCACACGCTTCACGTGGGCATCACGCGCAGCGAGCAGCACGTGAAGCGTACCGTTGAGGTTGACCAGCGTGGTCTCAACGGGGTCCTCCATGGAACGCGCCACGGACGCCACCGCGGCGAGGTGAATCACGTAATCAACTCCGGAAAAGAGCGGCCGGATGGAGTCCAGTTCGCGAATGTCCGCACGGCGGAAGTCGATCCTGTCGCGGAGCGCAGCGAGATTCTCTTCGTGGCCGGTGGAGAGGTTATCGAGAATGCGGACGGACTCGCCGCGCCGCACCAGCTCTTCCACGACATGCGATCCGATAAACCCCGCGCCGCCTGTGACCAGATAGAGTGCCACTCCCAGCCTCCTGATTGAAGTAGTGATGAGTTTATCATGACCGCGGAAGCGGGGAGGCGGGCGCGGGTCGGGCTGAGCGGGCTGCGGAAAAACAAGCGGCACTGTCATTCTGAGCCCGCATTTTGGGCGAAGAACCCCCGCAGTTTGCTCTATTCGCCGACCCCGTGAACTACCGAGGTCCTTCGCTGCGCTCAGGATGACAGTATTGGAGCGGCTTTCCGCAACCTGCAAAAGTGGGTGGCACGAAACAGTCATAGTCAAAATGGGGGTCAATGGTTCCGTTCGCGGCACAGCGAATCATTCCGGCGCTAAGGGGAAGGCAATCGGCTTGCGATCGCGTTGGGAGCGGTAGAGAGCTTCGAAGATTTCCACGGTTCTGCGGCCTTCTGTGCCAGGGACGGCGGAATCGCGGCCCGCCATGACGGCCTTTAGGAAGTCGGCTATTTGAAGTTGGTGGTAGTATTCAACGGGATTAATGCTCAGAAAGAAATCAGAATCTTCCTTCTGCCACTTTTTCAGTAATTCTTCTTCCCCCGGCACAGTCCACAAATCGTTGATGGGAGGTTCGGTGATGCTCGATATCCCGGCGATAAACATTGCTCCGCCGTCGGTTTGAACTCCAATCGACGCGCCGTTGCTGCCGTGCACGTAAACTCTTCCGTAGAGCGCCGGGTTCTGGGAATTGCTGACAACGATATTGCCGAGCGCGCCACTCTTGAAGCGCAGCACGGCCACCGCAGTGTCCTCGACCTCGATGTAAGGGTGGTTCAGGTTGGCCCAAAATCCGAACAACTCGACGATTTCACCTAGATACCAGTGGAGCAGGTCAAGTTGGTGCGGCGCCTGGTTCACCAGCACTCCTCCGCCTTCGCCTTGCCAGGAGCCGCGCCAAGGGTCGCTGCGGTAATAGGCCTCGTCACGCCATCCGTACACCGCCACCGAGCCTAGGATCGGCCGTCCAAGTTTGCCGTCCTCAATGGCCTTTTTGACCCGAGCGCAGGGCGCGTAGAATCTCCGCTGTGAAACCATCCCCACCTTCACGCCATGCTCTTTCGCCGCTTGCAGGATGGCGTCGCAATCCGCCAGTGACGATGCCAGAGGTTTTTCGATGAGGACATGCACGCCTGCCTTGGCGGCTTTGACGGCGTGAAAGGCGTGCAGCGGGTGGGGAGTGCAGATGGTCAGCGCTTGCACGCCTTCCCGGGCAATCATCTCTTCCACGTCGTTATAGGCTTTAACGTTGTAGGCGGCGGCGAATTTCTCCGTGCGCGCCAGGTCTCTGCCGCAAGCAGCGACGAAGACGGACTCCGGTGTGCGGCTGAGCGCTTTCGCGTGGAGGTGTCCAACTTTTCCGCAACCGACGATGGCGGTCTTGAGGGCTAGCATTCCAGGATGACCTTTAACAATCCGGGCTCGCGATCATATAAGCGCTTGAACCACGCCGCCCCTTCTTGCAGCGGAGGGGTGGCGCTGACCAACGGACTCGTGTTGATCGCGTCGCGGCCCATCAAATCCAAACACGCAGGGTACTCACCGTTACTGGCGCAACTGCCCGCAAGCGTCAACTGGCGCGATACAACCGCTTGCAACGGTATCTCTACGGATGGCCGGAAATTGCCCACCAGGGTCAACGCTCCGCCCTTGCGCAGGCAGGCCACTGCGGTATTGATCGTGGGGGTCAAACCCACCACCTCAAGAGCAACGTCAGCCCCTCGCCCGTCGGTGTGGCTTTTCACCTCTGCGGCGACATTGCACTCGTCCGCCTTCAAACCGACGTCTGCGCCCAAATTCAGCGCGAGCTTTAACTTCTCCGCCTCCAGATCGACGGCAATGATCTTTCCGCATCCGGCGACGCGCAGGGCCTGTATCACGAGCAGGCCGACCATGCCGGTTCCAACTACCACGGCAGTGTCGCCTAGAGATATGGGCGTGCGGTTCACGGCATGCACGGCCACGGACACGGGTTCGACCATGGAGGCTTGCTCGAACGAAACACTGTCGGGCACGCGATACAAGATACGGTCAGGCAAGGCGACGTATTCGGCGAAGGCCCCGGCTTGCCGGTAGTCCTCGCTAGAAACACCCAGCACGCGGCGATTGTCGCAAAGATTGATCAATCCCCGGTGGCAGAACCAGCACTCGCCGCAAGAGATCGTCGAGTCGAAGGTCACCCGATCGCCGATGGTCCAACCCTTGACTTGCTTTCCGACTTCTGCGATGACGCCCGCAGCCTCGTGACCCATGATGACGGGCGGGCGGCGGCGTCCGGTGGAGCCGTCCATCCCGTGCACGTCGCTGCCACAGATCCCGCATGCCCGCACCTTAACCAGAACCTCGTGGCCGGCGATCTGCGGGTCGGGGACATCCTCGTAGACTAGGTGATTGTATTCTCTAAGCGATAGAGCTTTCATGATGTCAAGGAACCCGTCCTTTCAACTTTCGCAGAACACTATACTCCAAAATTCTGGAGGGCGAAACGTGAGCGCCCCCCTGGAGATGCAATGTCGGAGTTGTCCTCTGCGGATGGTTGCGTTCCGCAGCCGCTGATGTCGGCCGCCATAATATGCTTGACAAGTAAACGTACTTCACTTACTATGGTTAATGAGAACAGCCCCTCTTAGACACGCCTTGAGTCCTCTGAACTAAGTCTGGTTATCTCTTTCGACATTTCTACAACGACAGCCATGGAGGTTGTCATTTTCGCACACCGTCTCTCAATGTCACTCAAGCCAGAGGGCATTTGAGGCTTTGACGATTTGCTTCGCCTGGCGAAATTCGCCGGGGACGCACAACCGGCTCTGGGGCTGGCATTCCCAGGCGTTTCGGGTATTGTCCCGAGAAAAATATCAACGAAAATACCAGGGAGCAGGTCCGCGAGGCCGCTCCAACCGAGAGGAACAGAGAACCATATGGCAACAAAACTTTTTGTAGGTAATCTACCCCACAGCACCACCGATGCAATTCTGAACGAATTTGTGACCAACGCGGGCTTTCAAGTGGCCTCCGCCGTGGTCATCCGCGACAAGATGACAGGGTCGCCGCGCGGCTTCGGCTTTGTCGAGCTCGGCGAAGGCGAAGACGTTCAGCGGGCGATCGCCGGCTTGAACGGGCAGTCGCTCGATGGCCGTCCTTTGACCGTTAACGAAGCGCGCCCTCCGCGCAATGATTTCTCCCGCCCCCGCGGTGGTGGCGGTGGTGGTGGCCGCGATAACTTTAGCCGCAGACGCGATTACTAAGGTTGGGAAGTTTCGCGCCAACGGGTCGCCGGGTTTCGGAATTATCGGGCCTTGCTCCGACAGGCGCGGTCTGCGAACGGACTGACTTGTGGTGTATCGGCGCCGGGGTGGGACAGCCCGCCCCGGCTTGCGCGATGAGAAGAGGCGGGAAACCAACGGGTGATTGGCAAGCGCCATTCACCTGGCATCCTCTGCCCATTTGCAGCGCCTACCCGGAGTAGTAGGGCCGCGCTCTAGGGGCAATTCCGCCAAGACCAGCGCCCCGCAAACGCTGTGGAATTTTTGTACCACCCTGCCGTTTCCCGGAATGACAGCGTTGGGAGTTTTTCCGCGTCCTGTTTGGGAAAGCCGCAACTGCGTCTTACGCAGACTGGGCGGCGGATGATAGTCAGGCGCATGGGCGCTGGTTTATCTGGTTATCGGTAGGTCCTTGCAATTTTCGGGATCGAATTCCGTCTGTGTCCCCCATCGACAATTCTGGCAGCGGAATGAGGGAGATCAAAAATGGAACTTCCACAAGGGATTGACAGCAAATTCCGTTTCATCCTGGTAGCGGCCAAGCGGGCCCACCAGTTGCACGCTGGGGCCAAGGCGCGTGTCCAGAGCGAAAGCAAAAAAGTGATTGTCATCGCCCAACGAGAGGTTTGTTCCGGACTCGTACCCTTTACGATCTTCGATATCAAAGGGCGTGACCTCGACGGAGGCGTAAAGTTGAAGGCAGCGTAGACCAAACCAAGGCGCACGCTGACGTATTCCATGCCGTCTCCGCCCCGGTTCGAATCCGGGCGCCAATTCTGGCCTTATAAGGCTACTTCCGCAGGTAGGTGTCCGTTCCATCCAGCCAATCGTGGCGGATGGGGCTAAACACATCGATTCCGACTGTGTCTTCAAGCGCCACGGCGCTGTGGGGAACGTTGGAAGGGATCACCAGCACCTCGCCGGCCCGCAACATCACTTCCCGGCCTTCCATTTCAAACTTCAGCGCACCTTCGAAAACCAGGCTGATCTGCTCGCTTTCGTGGTGGTGGAGCGGCACCACGCAGTCCTTGAAAAGCCAGAGTCGCGCCACCATGACCTTTTCGCCGCTGACCAGCTTTCGCCAGAACTTGTCGTGCAGAACCTCTTTCTTAATATTTGCCCAGGCCAAATGCTGCATCGTTTGCCTCCCTAAAGAAAGTCCGGGGTCCGGAGTCGAGAGACCGCAGTCCCGTGGCCGAGGTCCGAAGTCTGATTCATGTAATTTGGACCTTCGGGCCACTTGTATCGTACACGCATCGGGTTGAATTTCGCGATAAAATGGCGAGGACTGCTTCGATGTGGTTCGGAGTTCGGACCTTGGACTTCGCGCTTTCGTCTATGTTCTCAATCATCATTATGGGCCAAGAGTCGCTCGCCACGCGATTTCAACACCTCATTGACTACGTCGCGATTGGTTACCTGGTGCTTCTGCTTTGGATTCCCTTTTACTGGTTTGTGTTTCACACCGCCATTCGCTTCTGGCGGCGTGTGGGGAGCCGCGCATTTGCCGTGGCGCTGCCCGTCTGGCTGATATTTGCCGCAGGGATTTTCCTTGGGCGCCATGCGCTTTTTGCGCGGCGGCTGGACCGTAACGCTCTAACCTGGATTGTGGGTGGCGCTCTTTTCTTTGTAGCAAGCTGGCTCGAACTGCAAACGCGGAGTGCCTTCGGCTGGCGGCGCCTGGTGGGCCTGACGGAGATCAATCCCGAACACCGCCTGTGCGGGGTGATTCGTACCGGGGTGTACGGACGCATACGTCATCCGCGCTACTTGCTTTACATGCTGACGATCCTGAGCATGGCTTTCCTGACCGGGGGGCTGGCGATTTTTTTGCTGGCATTTCTAAGCATCCTGTTGTATCAAGTTGTCGCACCGCTGGAGGAGCGCAGACTCCTGGACCAATACGGACGCCAGTACGAAGACTATCGGCGATCGGTCCCACGTTTCGTGCCTCGTCTCCGGCGGACACCCGAAGCCCGGATTTCTTCCTGAAAGGGAGGTTTCCATGTATCAACGTTTTGGTGTCTTCCTTTTGGTCGCCATGGGAATGGCGACTCTACCTCTTAGGGGCCAGCAACCCTGCCCCAGTTTTTCCGTTGCCGTCGGCACCGATGAAGACCAACTGGTTCTGGCCATCAACGGCGCGGACAACCCCCAGGATCAGCTCGCGGCCCTCGACAAGTTCGCGAAGGAGCACGCGGACTCCAAGTTCATGACGTGCGTGAACGAGTACTACTCCACCGTCAATTTGAAGCTGAAGGATTACGACAAATCCATCGAGTACGGGGAGAAGGACCTGGCGGCGAATTACCAGGACTTGAACGTGCTTCTCACCGTTCTGCGAGCCTATGCCGCCGGCACCAAGGTGAGTGACACCGCCTTTGCGGCTATTAACAAAGTCCCCGACCAGGCCAAGACGGAGGTCGGTACTCCGTCGCGGCCTGCCAAGGCCACCGACGAGGAGTGGGACAAAATCCAGAAAGAAAGCCAGGAACTATCGAAGGATAGCCACGACTACGCCGTGTGGGCATTTTTCCAGCTTGAGCCGCGCGTGACCGACCCGGCGAAGCGGATTGAGGCGCTCGACAACTTCGTCAAAGTCTTCCCCGACGTAGAGAAGGACAATGCGGCGCAACTGAACCACGCCTACTTTGAAGCCTACCGGTTGCAGAACAATCTCGATAAGACTGTGGAGTACGGCGACAAAGTCGTTGCCGCGGACCCGAACGATGTTGTCGTAGGGAATACCCTGGGTCTTATCTACGCATTTTACATAAAGAACCCCTCCATTGATAAAGCCGCCGGATATGCGCATAAAGCCCTGGCGGCGGCGCAAGAACTCAAGAAACCCGAGGGCGTTGACGATGCGGCGTTCAAAAAGGAACAGGATAATCAGGTGGGCATCGCCAGCCTGGTGCTTGGGTACGCGGCTCTCATGAAGGCAGGGAGAACCACGAAGTATGCGCCGATCACCGAGCAACTTCAGACTTCCAGTAATCTGCTGGAGGGCAATGCGGCGCTTCAAGGCCAAGCCCTGTACTACCTGGCCTTTGCCTATGAGAAGCAGTACCCCGCCAACCACCCAGCAGCCATGAGCGCCTTGAACAAGGCCGTGGCCCTGCCTGGACCCTTCCAAAGCCAATCGCAAGCTTTGCTTGCAAAGGTGAAGGCGGCGAAGTAGACACGGCTTGGGGGAACGTTCACGATAACGGTGCAGAAGCGCCGGGAGTCGATCCCGGCGCCGCCTTCCGCTTCCAGAACCAGTACACCAGAACACCTGCCGCCAGCATGATGGCGCCGAAGCCCGCCTGCACGGGCTCTTCGATGAGGGTATTCGCCAGGAACAGCGCCGAGCCCAGAACGAAAATAATGGGCACATAGGGATACCCGAACACCCGATAGGGCCGCGGCGCGTGCGGCCGCGTGCGGCGCAGCACCACGACGGCCAGCGCCGTCAGCGCGTAGAACACAAACGCCGCGAAAATCACGTAAGTGAAAAGCTGCTCGTATGTTCCTGCCGCCACCAGCACCACTGCCCACACCGCTTGTACCAGCAGCGCCAGATGTGGCGTGTGGAAACGCGGATGCACGCGTGCGCACCAGCGGAAGAACAGGCCGTCTTGGGCCATGGCGTAGTAAACCCGCGGCGCGGCCAGAATGCTGCCGTTCAGACTCCCCAGGGTGGAAATGATAATCAACAGCGAGACCAGGTAAGATCCGGTGTGGCCGAAAATGCGTACCGCGGCGTCCGCTCCTACCCGCGAGGAGCGCGCCACCTGATCCATCGGTAGCACGTGATAGTAAACCAGGTTCAGCGCCACATAGATGACGATTACCGCCGCGGTTCCCAGAATCAGCGCCAGAGGGACGTTGCGTTCCGGTCGTTCGACTTCTCCCGCCGCGAACGTGCAGGCATTCCAGCCTTCGTACGCCCAGAAAGCGCCGACCATCGCTACCCCAAAAGACGCCGCGAAGCGATGTCCGGTGGGTGCCGCGAGCGTCTCGGGCCCGCCCGGCAATCCCCTAACCAGCACGTAACCCAGCAGGACGATCACGGCAATGGCACCCAACTTCAGGCCCGTCAGAATCGATTGCACGGCGCCGCCCTCGCGGACGCCGCGATAGTTGATGGCTGTGAACACCGCAATCGACCCGGCCGCGGCGGCCTTCTGTTCCCAGGGGGTGAGGGGCAGGAACTCGTTGGCATATTCGGCGAACCCCACCGCCAGTACCGCGATGCCGCCGGTTTGGGCGGCGACGAAGAACGACCAGCCGCACAGATAACCCGTCAAAGGCCCGTAAGCCTCGCGCAGATAAACGTACTGCCCACCCGCATGAGGCATCATCGAGGCCAACTCCGCAAACGAGAGCGCACCGAACAGGCTCAACAATCCGGCGACCGCCCATACGGAAAGCACCGCATCCTTGCTGCCCATCGAGCGTGTCATCTGCGCCGGCACAATGAAGATTCCGGTGCCAATCATGATGCCGATAACAATGGCGGTGGCTTCCCACCAGCCGAGCGCCCGCACCAATTGCGGTGGCGAAGAGGCGGCAACCATCGTGGCCGAAGCGTTTTCAGGCGGATTCATGAAAGACTTTGAGCCCAACCCGGTGCGGCGGAATAGCATTCCCGTCCGCCCTGAGCTTGCCACACAATAGAAGAATCGTCGCGCGGGGTCAATCGAAGATGCGACGCATGTGGGTCAGACCCGACGGGGCGATCCGTTTGTCGCAGAGTACGTAAAACGCTATCTATCTGCCATCTGCGTGGGGGTATAATGACGACATGGGTATAGAAGTCATTCCCAAGCTGACCTTCGAGCAATTCCGCGAGCTTCCCGTTGACGGTAAGCGCTATGAGCTCGTCTATGGAGAGGTGCACGTGACTCCAGCTCCCGCGACGCGGCATCAACTGACCCTGCAGAATCTCTCGGAAAACTTAGGGCCGTTCGTCCACAGGAACCACTTGGGCGAGATCTGTCCTGCCCCATTGGACGTGCGCCTGGGTGAAGAAACAGTTTTGCAGCCGGACCTGATTTTCGTTTCCAATGCGCGCGCTGGAATCATCCAGGAGAATTGGATCGCAGGTGCGCCGGACCTTGCGGTGGAGATCCTGTCCCCATCCACGGCCGGACACGATCGCGCTACCAAGCTGCCGATTTATGCCGAGGCGCGCGTGCCCGAGGTGTGGTTCATTGACCCCAAGGCCAAGACCGTCGAGGTGTTGACCCTCCAGGGAGCGAAGTATCTTGTCGAAGCAACGTACGCAGGGCACCACGTTCTCACCTCTAACCTCTTTTCCGGCTGGAAGCTTCCCCTTGACGACCTGTTCGATTTTCGCGGACGCTTCTAGAACCAGTATCATGCACGATTAATCTCCTTTCAGAGCCGCAGAAGAGCGTCCGGGGCGTCCAGCCGGCTTGGGGCTCAGGACCCTTTACCGCTCCACCGGACGGGGTTGTGTAGCGGCGAGCGGCGCTCGCCCTGGGGCTCAGCCCCACAAGAGCCAGCGCCACAGACACCTGGTGAGAGCCAATCGCGTCAGATCAGAACAGGTAGCCCGTGTTTGACAAACCCTCCGGCGCACTCCAAAATGAATGCTCTGAACGGTATCAGGGGTTCCACGGAGAACATGCATGAGCAATCAAGTAAGCCCACAAGATGTGTTGAACGCCCTCCGAGCGGTAAAGGACCCCGACTTGGGGCGCGATATCGTCACGCTGGGCTTTATCAAGGAACTGGAAGTCGGCGACAGCCGGGTGTCGTTCGCGCTGCAACTGACCACGCCGGCCTGCCCGGTGCGTGACCAACTGGTGGCGCAGGCGCGTGCGGCGGTGATGGCGCTGGGCGTTAGGGACGTGGAGGTTCGCTTGGCGGCGCCCGCTCCGGCGCGCTCGCCGGGCCACTCGCTGATTCCCCAGGTGAAGTACACCATCGCCGTGGCGAGCGGCAAGGGCGGGGTAGGGAAGTCCACCGTGGCGGCGAATCTGGCCGTGGCTCTTAACCGCGCCGGCGCCAAGGTGGGGCTGATGGACACCGACGTTTACGGCCCCAGCGTGCCGATCCTGATGGGCGGGAATGACGCGCCGTATGTGGTGGAGGGTAAAATCGAGCCTCCCGTCGAGTACGGCGTCAAGATCATGTCGATGGCGTTTTTCCTTCCCAAGGATGAAGCCGTCATCTGGCGCGGGCCGATGCTGCACAAAACTATCCAGCAGTTTCTCGGTGACGTGCGCTGGGGAGAGCTGGACTATCTTGTCATGGACATGCCGCCGGGTACGGGAGACATTCAGTTGAGCCTTTCGCAAAGTATTCCGCTCACCGGAGCGGTGATTGTCTCGACGCCGCAGGACCTGGCGCTCGGCGTGGCATCCAAGGCCATCGCCATGTTTCAAAAGCTGAACGTGCCGATCCTCGGAATCGTGGAAAACATGAGCTACTACCTGTGCCCGAAGTGCGGCAATCGCGAGGAAATTTTCGGCCACGGAGGCGCCCGCGAAGCTGCGAAAAAGCTCAATATCGCGTTTCTGGGCGAGATTCCGCTCGACGTTTCGATTCGCCGGCAGAGCGATTCCGGCAAGCCGGTGGCGCTTGATGATACGACGATCTACGGCAAAGCCTTCCAGGAAGTCGCCGGAGCGCTGGTGTCGCAAATCAGTATCGGGAATCATCAAATGACGGAGGACATTAGTATTGAGTAGCTGTCAGCTTGCGGGCGAAGCAGAAAGCAGTAGGTAGTAGGCGGAAAGCAGAAAGGCGAAATTCTGAATGCTGAAGGCAGAGTCATGAAGCTGTTAGTTGTCGGCTGTCAGCCAACGCCTTAGCTGAACGCTGATAGCTAAGTGCTGATAGCTGGATCTTAAATCCTGAATTCTGATCTTGAATCTTGAATTTTGAATTCGTCTCCACCCTCATGCCACTAACCCCAACGAAGATCAAACTCGCTGCCGGCAACAACACCTTCTCCGTTCATTGGTCGGATGGGCATGAGAGCATTTATCCCTATCGCTACCTGCGCGGTAAGTGTCCCTGTGCGACCTGTGATGAAGCGGCTCCGGTGGTGGAGCAGGCGGCAGGCGGGCTGCCCATACTCGGCCAGAAACCGTTGCACCCCGAACGAGCCGAGTTGGTGGGCCGCTATGCCCTGCAAATCTATTGGAGCGATGGGCACTCAAGCGGCATCTACGCTTTCCCGTATCTGCGCTCCCTTTGCCCGTGTCCGGAATGCACGGCACAACGCGACGCGGCACAATCCCATGATTGAAGTTGTGCGGTCTATGGACTAAAATTAACTCCTGCCGAAGGCTCTAGGGGCGTTAACGAAACCACAACTGGCGGAGGGAATTATGGAGAGCTGGATTGTTCGCATGCTGCTTGGTGGCGGGGCGTTCCTGATCGCGGCACTGTGCGCGGCCGCACCCAATGGCCCTGCGCCATCGCAGGGGATGCTGCTAGTTGCTAATAAAGGTGATCACACACTGGGTATTATTGATCCGGTGGAGGGAAAGCAGATTGCCACGGTGAATGAAGACGGCGTCACGGGCCATGAAGTCGCCGCTTCCCCCGACGGCAAGCGCGCCTTTGTTCCCATCTACGGCAATTCCGGTGTTGGTTCTCCCGGTACTGACGGCCGCACTATCGCGGTAATTGACCTGGCCACTCGCAAGCTGATCGATACGATTAACCTGGGAAAGCCTCTGCGTCCCCACTGCGCAGTTTTCGGACCCGAGAATGGTTTGCTTTACGTCACCACCGAGCTTGCCGATTCGGTCACCATCATCGACCCCGGCAGTCTGCGCATTCTAGGCTCGGTGCCCACCGGCCAGCGTGAATCCCACATGCTGGCCATTTCCCACGACGGCAAGCGCGGGTACACATCCAATGTTCACGTGGGCACCGTCAGCGTGTTGGATCTCGAGGCGCGCCAGACCCTCGCCGTGATTCACGTCTCGCGGCATGCCCAGCGCATTGCACTATCCCCGGACGACCGCTGGGTGTTCACCGCCGACCAGACGCAACCGCAGCTCGCCGTCATCGATACTTCAACCAACGAGGTTACGAAATGGATTCCCCTCGAAGGCTTGGCATACGGAACGGGGGCGACGCTGGACGGCAAGTGGTTGCTCGTCACGCTGCCGTCGGTCGGCAAGGTGGCGGTGGTGGACCTCAGCTCCATGATGGTAGTGCGCTCGGTGGACGTGCCGAAATCGCCGCAGGAAGTGCTGGTGCGGCCCGACGATCAGATGGCCTACGTCTCCTGCCACGAAAGCAAGAAAGTGGCGGCGATCAATCTGCAAACTTGGAAGGTGGATCAACTGATTGACGCCGGAAGGCTTGCCGATGGGCTGGCGTGGGCCGGCGCCCGTTGAGTGGTCGGCGTTTGGCCAAACTGCTAATCGGGCCATCGAGCCATCTGGTCATCGGGTCATTTAAAGAACATCCACTCATCACGCGTGGTTTTTCAATGGCTCGATGAACCGATGAACCAATAACCCGATTCTCAGACGATCTCGACCTGGCAGTGCTTCACAAGGCTCTTGAATTTTGTGGCGTCGGCATCGCTTCCCACGATGGCCGCGTAGTGCATGGGCACAGCGATCTTGGGATGGATGGCCAGGGCCGCTTCCGCCGCTTCTTCTGCCGTCATCACGTATGTTCCCGACACGGGCAACAACGCGATATCGACGGCGATCCCGTTCATTTCCGGAATGAAGTCCGTGTCGCCGGCGTAATACACGCGCGTGCCATCCATGGTGATGATGAACCCCAGCCCTTTTTGCCCCTTCGGATGAAAGGCATGACCCGGCTCGCGAAACTTGTTGACGTTGTAGGCGGGAACTGCTTCGATCTCGATTTTGCCGACCGTGATCTTCCCGCCCGGATCGAGGAAGCGAATCTGCTTTACCTGCACGTCTTTCAGCCCGTCCTTGCAAAGTGGGCTGGCTACAATCGTAGTGCCAGGGAATATCACCTTGTTGAGATCTTCCAGGCTGAGGTGGTCGAAATGCTCGTGGCTGAGCAGAACGATGTCAGCTTCGTCGCGGTTCGTCACTTTAAAAGGGTCGGTGTAGATGACTCGCGACCCCTTGATTTTAAAGGTGTCATGAGCGATGCGAGTAAATTCGAGATTCAGAAGTTTCATCATGCGCCTCCCAGTCGAGTGTCGGTTGCGTGCCCACGTAAACCGCGGGTCGCACATTTAGAATAACACCAGCATTGGGTTTAGGACGAGAGCCGCGTTGGGCATTAATCGGCGGGGCTGCTCGCGGAAGACGAGAATTCGCCAGGTTGAAACTGGAATGCGTTGGGGATTGGCAATTGTCGATGCTTCTGCGAAATTCTGCGTGCGGAGCCTTCCAAGCCCTTCGCAAACTGTGCTAGAATCGTCCGTGAACTTGGGTCAGATGGGCCGTTAGCTCAATTGGTAGAGCAACTGACTCTTAATCAGTAGGTTCAGGGTTCGAGTCCCTGACGGCTCACCAACTTATTGAAAAACCATAACTTATCATTTTATGGTAACCCGCTCTAGCCCCCAATTTATTTGCACATTCTGTGATGTCCGCGAAATCGCTTGACTGAAAATAAAAGACTTACCTGGTGGGGAGAGCCACTGATCGAAAATCAGTTGGTTGGGCCTTTGGGCTGGCGTGAGATTGGCCGAAACCTGTTGAATCCTTAATGGTTAAAGTTCGATGTGCGCTCGGCTCGTGTTCGGGAAAACGAACAAACGTAGCAGAATTGGCCAAATTGAATACGACCGTAGCAGGATTCAAAAAGGCGCTGGCGGCAATGGAAATCTGAGGAGCTGTGGGATCGTCAATATCGTTCCATGGTGGAATGATTTTGACGTGTTTTTCTCGAAGTCATATTCTGACTGGCTGTGCGCGGACCACATTGAACTGGCTCACGAGTAGCTACTGGTTGTGATCATGCTTCGTACCCATCCATCACTTCTCGGCTCACCCGACATTCAACAGTCTCGTCAAAAGTATGATTCGAGAGGAGCCGTCAACGGATGGCGACTGATTCGCTTGATCAGCGGCATCGGAGCTGTTGGCATTGTGTTTTGCTTCACGCGCGGGGAGACCGGGGGGAATTTGTGTGCCAAATGTGTGCCGCGTCAGCACTGAGTCCGTGCGTTGATCGGTGGCACCTACGGCGGAGGCGTCGGGCCTCTACCTGTATTCGCCTGTTACTGGATGAGCGTTACTGTGTGTGGGTTGAAGTATGGCGTATGGAGGCAAAGTGAGACGAGGGCACTACCTTGAGCGCACCGGAGTCATGGTTTCGCGAAATTCCTTAGGGCGAGCGATGGTGATGCTGCCACCGCCGACAAGGATTACCCCCCGCTGCTTCCAATCGCTGAGGATGCGACTAACGCTTTCGCGGGAGGCCCCGATGTTGCGAGCAATTTCCTCATGGGTCATTGCAGTACGATGCGCAGACCGGCAGGAGCAGGCTGACCGTGCTTTTCTGCCCAATCGAGAAGGAATTGAGTGAGTTTGGCATGTGTGTCGGGAGCGAGGGCGAGCATGCGTGTCTGCTGCCACGCTTTACCGATTTCCATGCTGAGGTGCTTGGCCACGCGCAGGGAAACATCGGGATGCGCACGCATCAACTGAAGAACTGCCAGTCGGGGGAGGAAGCCAACCTGGCTGGGACACACCGTCTCCGCTGTCGCGGGGTACGGTTCGTCCGCAATCAGCGAACTAAGACACATCACTTCCCCTGACTCCACGGTCCGTAGCGTAAGGCTCTGCCCCTCGGCGGAATTCACGTACAGCTTCGCCTGGCCAGTGCAAATCAGGAAGAGACCGCGAGTCGGTTGGCCTTCCACAAACAGCAGCGCACCTTTGGGATAAAAAGCCGTTTGGCGGAGAGTATTAAGTGTGGTTAGAGCGCTGTGGGGAAGTTGACAAAATAGCCCGTTCTCCTTCGTGACACACCCGAAACAGTTTTCGATGACCTTCAAATTGTACGGGCCGCGTGGTAGATCGTCGGGCATGTATTCACCTTGCCGTGCCTAGTATGGTCCAAGCCACGATGTCAATCCAAGTGAAATAATCAACACAATGTGCATTTTCCACGGCTATTAAGTCACCAAATTCCAAAATCTCAGTCTTCTTGTCCATTACGGCGAGTCGCTTGTGACGCAGGTCACAATGCGCCTGGTTGCCAATCACTGACCCGACTCCTTGTCCCGCTTTATCCTCCCCCCATTGTGCGGTTGATGCTTGCGGCAGAAGGCTGCCAGCGTCCTGTGGTTTTAAGGGTAATTGGAGAACCGCCAGTATCTTGAATTTGAGGTGAAAACGTGAAGAAGAATCTACGCCAGGTTATTGCTGTTAGCTCCGTGTTGTTCAGCTTTAGCGCTCTGATGTTTGCGGGAGAAATCAAAGGCAAA
>JBKQVI010000220.1:0-12216 GCA_052139985.1 Terriglobia bacterium | reverse complement strand
ACCTTGAGCTACATTCTCACGCGCAGCGTGCTGCTGTTCCCGGCGCGCCGGGAAAAGCAAAAGGTGCTCGCTGCCTACTGCTTTCTGCCTTCTGCTTTCCGCATACTGCTTTCCGCCTTCCGGCTTTGCCAGAGCCACCGACACGTGCTCATGCACCGGCTGCGTCTCGTTATTATCCTCGGGGTGCGTGAGCTTGTAGGGTCCCGTAATGGCGAGCGAAGATTCATCCGCCTTGAAGCGCAGGTAAAGTTTTTCCTCGCGGGTGGCCAGTTCATCGTTATTCAGGCCGCGATAGCAGAGCATGAGGTTGTAATGCGCTTCGAGGTCCTCGGGATCGACGGCGAGCGTCTTGTCAAGCTGTTCAACCGCCTCGCGGTATTTGCGTTGAAGGAAGAGCACGCGGCCCATCTGGTTGCGCACCACGCGGTCGCGCGGATATTCTGCGGCGGCCTTCGAGAACTCATCGAAGGCTTCGGGATACTGGCCGTCCGCCTTGAACGCGAGCCCTCGAAAATAGTGTGCGCTTGCTAGCTTGGGATTCGCGGTAAGGGCCTTATCGAGAACCGGTTTGGCCGCATCGATGTTGCCTTCCTGAATGCGTGCACGCGCAATGTTCACCCACCCATTGGCATACAGAGGATCGAGCTTGGTAACATTCTCGAAGGCACGCTCCGCGCCCTTCAAATCCCCCTGTAACAGCAGCCCGATGCCGTAGTCGTTCCACCGCTCGCGGTCCTTGGGATCGAGCGCCAGATTTTCGGCAAAGGGCGGCGCGGTTTTTGCCAATACCGGAATCGTGACGGTATTTTGGCTCATCACCACCGTCGGCACATCGGGAATCATCTGGGGATTGGCGGAGACGTCCGCGAGGCTGCCTTGAAATACCCACTTGCCGTCGTCGTGATCCTTGGCGACATCGGGATGGGGATCGGCGGGATCGCGGACGCCCGCAAAGGACCACTGAGTGTTCCACCAGGAAAACTTGCGATAGTTGAGCTTGGCGGTCAGCGTTATCGCGTCGCCGCAATTCTCGGGAATCTTCAAGCGGTAGTGAACCGTGTCGGCGGCGCCGGGAGGAATCAGGCGCGCGTACATGGTGGCGCGGGTTGACCAGGCGTTGCGTTTGTTGATGGGATTGCCGTGCGCATCGAGTTGTAGCGAGCGATAGAAATGCGCACCGGGATCCACGGGACCGCGACCGTCGTCCGCAGCCTCGCCGCTCCAGAAAACGATATGGCCGTGATTATCGCGAGCCTTGAGTTCCACCCAGCAATCAAAAGCGTCCACGGTACCGCCGGGAAAGAAGTGGCCGACCTTTCGCGTCCGCACCGCCACCTCGACGCGCACGGTATCGCCGCGCCGCACGCTGGCTTGAACCCGTCCGAGCGGAGCGACAAGCGGGGCGACTGGCAAGCCGCTTACTCCTGCGCCTGCAAGTCCGGCGGACGATTCTTCACCTACTGCAAAGGTACTGGAAAGCTGCGGCGCTTCCCCCCGTGCCGCCGGCGTAACCTGCTCCGCGCTTTCCACCGGCTCCTGCGCCAGGCCAAAAATATCTACAGTCACAGCGCCCTTCAGGAATTTCTCCACGGCGGCGACTTGCTCTCGGTCGCCATAGGATGTGGGCACGGCGGTGTTGGCCGCGGCAAAGCGATGCGAATGGACGAAGCCGTGAATGTTGCCTAAATCCTGCGATTCCACCATTGGCATGTGGCAATCCGCGCATTGTTGCAGCTTGGGCGGATAGTAGAAGGAGCGCGCGCCTTGCCCCGAAACGCCGCTCGCTTGCCAGTTGTCGTAGTCGTTGAAGCCGCGCAGCCAGCGGTAGTTGTTGACGGGAACGTCCAGGTGGACCTTGTGGCAGGCGGAACAAAACTCCGGGACCTGCTGAGGTTCCTTGTGAAAAGGCTTCAGGAAGACGTTGCGGTGCGGCTTGGGGTTGAGCCTGATGGCAAAGTTGGCGAGCGCCTGCAAATAGGGATTCTTGCTCGAAGCTAACCGATCGAGATAGGGGTATTCGATTACGTAATTGCCCTGACCCATGGTGCTTTTCACCCGCACGATGGCGTGGCACGACATGCAGCCCAGGCCGGCTTGCCCCTCCGGCGTGTGCTCAATTTCGCGGATGGGGTGATTCTGCATCATGCCGGTAAACGCCAGGGCGTGGTCGTGGCAGCCGCCGCACCAGAGCGACGGCTTAATACCATTGGTGTCCTGCATGTATTCGATGGCTTTGCGATACCACTGGTTATTGAACGATGCCATATGGTGCATCGAACTCTGCCATTGGTTATAGATATCGGTGTGGCAAGGCTTGCAGGATTCCGAGTTCAGGAAAAACTCTGGTTTAATCGTCTTGCCATCCGCCGTCCGCGCGGAACTGGGAAAGACCAGGCTGCCCGCTCCCGCTCCTTCGTGATCCATGCTCAGCGGAGCAGTGGGCGGGTTGTGGATGATGTACTCCGGGTCGGGGTGGAGGCGGTGGTAGGCCGCCACCCCGCCGTAAAAGAACGCCGAAACGACCGTCACGGCAGCGGCCCAACGCCAGACCAGCTTTTGGCCGGGTCGAGCGCATGCCTCGCGGGCGCGCGCACGCAAGACAACCATCAGGAAG
The DNA here is from genome assembly GCA_052139985.1 of Terriglobia bacterium. Lineage (GTDB taxonomy): Bacteria > Acidobacteriota > Terriglobia > UBA7540 > UBA7540 > Bog-366. Next base: position 9,602 of record JBKQVI010000220.1, on the reverse strand, counting down.
AACAATCCGGCGATTGAAGCCCCTACGTGAATGTAAAGCGCCAGACTGTGCGGCCTCGACATGCCAACAAAGATGAGATAGACACCGAAAGCTGCGGCGAGCGCCAGAAACAGCGCCGCAAGCGTGCTGTAACGGCGGCCTCCGGCCGCCGAGGAGCCTGTGCCATGGCCATCTTGGCCATGCTCGGCCACGGGCGGGACGCCCGTGCCACGCCCCTTGCCGCGGTCTTCGACCGTCGCCCATTCGCGGTGCCGGCGAATGAAAATCACCAAAAGAATTCCAGCGATGACCCCAAGCAATGGGTGCAGAAGTGCGTTGACTACATAGAAAAGTGATGGATCGCCGAACGCGGCCAGATAAGCGCTGTTCGCGACCAAAACGAGTCCGAAGATAAGAAGCCACTTGGCAGCGCCGGAAAGGCGCGGACGGCTGTTTCCCATGGAATTGAACTTGTTAGCCCTGTGTACGAAACGTATGCAGCCGCGAAATCAAAACACATTTGTGCGCGTAATCCGGGCAGCGGTCTTTATCGCCACAGATCAATGCGCAGAAACATCTGTCGCCCCTTCTAGTTTCAGGTCTCCAGGCCGTTTGCAGAACATTTTTTTGTACTACTGCCCCGATTTTTTCCAATGATGGGCGTGTGGCCCTTGAAAGCGACCTTTCCGCTGTCCATGCCGGGCCGAAACTGGGCCCGAGGAAGGATGTCGCCGCATCCAGAAGTAGGGGCGGTTCGCGAACCGCCCCTACACCAGCTCACGGCCCGAGGCGACCAAAGGCAACAAGTTCACCTAAGAGGCCATTGAGGGTCCGCAACAAGGCCCGGGCTGCTTTTCCGCATTCACCCGGCGGCACACTTAGCTCCCGGTTAAAGTGGACAAGATTGCGGTAATCGACGAGCACATCTGGGAGTTGAAGGTTTGGGAAATCGCTTCGGAACCACTTGTTGAAGATATCCAAGTAGTTCTGCAAGCTCTGTTCTGGGTCAAACGAAAATGGTCTACCCCGTCGGGCTGCAATTTGCGCCTCCTGCCCCTGGAGGAAGCTAAACAGGATAGCCTCAAGGATGCTGCCCGCCAGGATAGCGCAGGCCTTTTCGTGTCCGCCGGACGCCACCGAGACGAGTTCCCGCAGGTCTCTTAAAATGATTTCTTTGTGGCGTGCCAGGTTGGCGGGAAGGAAGTCAAGCTGCGGGTTGTTCAGGTGGGTGCACTGCTCGCAGATATACCTCAACGTATCGGTCATCGGGCCGTCTCTCTAGAACTCGGCTTGCGTAATCAGGAGCGTATATGACTTCGAACTTGTTAATCTGGTAGAGTGCGCCACCTTCCGCGAGAAAGTAACCTGGCTGCCCCCCCTTCCAGTCAGAGTAGAAGGCATTCACCGTGACACCCTGGGGAGATGAAGGCAGCCATTGCTGTCCAACCTCGACATGGACAATTGCCTTGCAAGTCTCAAAATCTGGGGACTCCAATGTCTTCACAATTCCAGCATCCGGTCGGTGGCCATGGGAGGTCAGCAAGCTCTGAATTGTTTGCCCCTTGTACTCGCCTTGACTCACACCCCAAACCTTAATAAGACGCGAAGGAGCCTGTGGGGCAATCCCTAATGCATCGACGATGTCCCGAGAAAGCAAATGCCTTTGGAAATAGATGACCTTGGGGTCAGGAAACGAATGGTGAACGAAATTGGAGTTGGCGCGGAGCTGCTGAGTGAAAAACGCTACGGAGGTCCAATGAACTGTGATAAAGGGGGGACCTTCAACACCTGCCTTCCAAAGCAGAGAGTGGTGAACAGCCTCAATTTTGTTCATTTCGAGTCCCGTGAACAACATGAGCAACTTGTGCTCGCTGCCTTGCGGATCTCTATCAAACCATACCGCTAGTGCCAGTTGGTTTACAGGAGACGCCGAATATTGGGAGATGAAATCTTCCAGAAGAGCTCGAACGTTGGCTTCATTCGCCACCGACTGCCAGTCGATTTGTGTTAGTCCTGCCATCGATCTCAAGGATACTACAAAACCAAGTGGGTTTCCACGCTGGTAAGCACGGTTCCGCGGAACTGTTTAGTAGGTCTGCGCCCCGTCCTTGCCCGTCCAGAACGGTCTGACCGCCTACGGAACAGGTCCGCGCGGCCCTGCCTCTCTCTGCGTCTCAATGTCCTGGCGGCAAGGTACGTCCAGCCCCAAGTGTCTTCAGGTGTTTGCGAACCTGTTCCGCATCCGGGGCGTTGGGGGCGAGTTGCAGGTAGGCGTCAAACTCCTGGCGAGCGCGTGCGGGTTGGCCCAGGGATTCCAGCGTCAAGGCGAGGTTGTAATGGGCATTGGGGAAGTTCGGGTGCAAGCGGATGGCTTCCTCGTATTCGTGCCTGGCGCCGTCCGAATCCTTCTTGGCCAACAAGGCATCGGCCAGGCTCGCGTGCGCGCCCGAGTCCTGTGGACGCACACGCAGGTAATCGCGATAGTCTGGAATGGCTTCGTCCAGTTTACCCTGCTGGCTCAGGGTATTCGCCAAGGCCAGACGGGCCTCGGCGTAATCGGACTTGTTGAGCAATGCCTCCTGATACTCTTTGACGGCATCATCCAACTTGTTGAGATGAACATCGTCATTGCCCAGGTCGAAATGCGCCTCGGGAAGATTGGGAGTGATTCGCAAAACCGCTTGTGCTTCCGCGGCTGCTCCCGCAAAGTCATTCTGGAGCGCCAGCGTTCTCGATAGATCCAAGTGGGCTTCCGCCCAATCCGGCCGACCCTTTACAGCGGCGCGAAAAGCTTCCGTCGCGTTTTGCCAGTCCCCCAACTGGCTAAGGGCGAGCCCCAGCTTCTCCGCTGTCTGCGGGTCTTGCTGCGACGACAGGCTGGAGCGATAAGCGGCAACTGCGCCTTTAAAGTCGCCCTTGGCATAGAGCGTGTTGCCCAGGTCGCGTTGATACGTGGCATTGGCAGGATTGAGCTGAACTGCCTGCTGATCCTCGGCGGTCGCCCCTTCGGTGTCCCCGTTTGCGCGCAACGCCGCGGCCAGGCTGGCGTGCAGGCTTGGATCATCCGGGCGCAAGCGCAAGGCATCGCGGTAGGTGGGTACCGCCAGCGCGAAGTTCTTTTCCTGGGCCAGCAAATCTCCCAAGGCTACCAAGGCTTCGGCATAGTCGTGCCGCAGTTGGACGGCCTGCTCGAACTCTTTCTGCGCCTCCGGCTGGTTCCCCATCGCCTGTAGGACCAGCGCGATGCGGAAGTGAAATTCCGGGCTCTGCGGCTCAAGCTGCAATGCCACGCGATACTCCGCGAACGACTTGTCCAGGTCGCCCGCAGACTGATAGGCGTTGGCGAGGTGCGCATGGGCATCCGCGTCATCGGGGCGTAGGCGCACTTCCTCGCGGTATTCCTGCACGAAGCCCGCGACGTCGCCGGAGGCTTGCAGCGCTTCCGCCAGGTTGCGATGATAGTCGGCCTCATCGGGGGAAAGATCGACAGCGTGGCGCAGTTCTCGAATGGACTCCACCAAATCGCCGGTCTTGCGCAAAACCAGTCCCAGCGCTTCGTGAATCGCCGGATCGCCCGGCTTCAGGCGTATCGCCTCGTGGTATTCGCTGACGGCCGCGGGATGGTCGCTGATGGACAGATACGTGGAGGCAAGCTCCGCGCGCGCCGCGACGTAGTCCGGCCGCATACGGATGACCCGGCGGAACTCCTCAATGGCTCCGCCATAATCGCCGGCTTCGCGCAAAGCGAGCGCTAGCGGAAAACGGTAATCCACCTGGTTAGGGCGCAGTTGCACCGCCTGACGGTACTCCTCGATGGAGTGGCTCAGATCATCGATGGCGCGCAGGGCGGCAGCAAGGCTCATATGGATTTCCGGGTCACTGGGTCGTAGGCGCGCGGCGATGCGGTACTCATTGATGCCGCCGGCAAAATCCCCGGCTTGGGTGAGAGCGGCGGCAAGCCCGGCATGGGCATCGGGATTATCGGCGTCTAACTGGATGGCTTGGCGATACTCTGCGCCTGCACGCTGGGCGTCGCCGGTTTGCAGCAGAGTGCCGGCCAGGGCCACGTGAACTTCCGAATCGCCCGGCGCGAGCGCTAGCGCCGTGCCGAACTCCTCAGTGGCCTCGCTAAAGTCGCGATTCAAGGCCAGGGCCGTGGCGAGATTCACATGCGCATCAGCGTTTTTCGGTTCCAAGTTGATTTCGGCGCGAAAGTCGGCAATCGACTCGGGAATCTGCCCGTCTGCTTCTTCCAATGCTCCGAGGTTCATGTGGACCCCGGGGAAGTTGGGGCGCAGGCGCAGCACCTCCCGGTACTCTTTCAGCGCTTCGCTGGTTTTTTGTTCCGCCGCGTATGCACTTGCCAGGTTGTAATGCGCTTCAACATAGCCCGGCCGAAGGGCAAGGGCCTGCTTGTATGCGGCAATCGCTTCGTCCCACTTGTTGCGGCGCGCCGCCTCACGCCCTTGCTGGAAGTAACTCTGCGCCGTGGGCGCACTGGATTCAGCCGGTGCGGCCGGATTTGTGGATTGGGGCGTGGGGGCCTGCGCCCTGGCGGGACGAAGACCTAGCAGCAGAACGGACGCGCCGATGGCCAACAGGTGACATGCCTTTTTCCTGCGCCTTTTCCACATGGCCGCCCTCCTAGGCCCCAGGATAATAGAATACACCCAACAGTTTTTCCTTGCGTCCCCGGCGGTGTGGTGCGCGGCAGAGAAGTTGAAGGTGGAGAAGTTTCTTAATCCATCACGCGCGGCGGTGCGCCGCGGCACGTTAGGAGTCAGAGCAGAACGGCGCTGGCGGGGAGGTAGCGTGGGCGTCTCGCCCGCTGTGGCAGGGGCGTCCCGCCCGTGCGCAGCCATGGCCAGACTGGCCATGCGACGAGCGGCGGGAGCGGGACGCCCACGCTACAAGCGCGGACCGCAGAAAACCCACGGACCAAGATCACATTTGCGTTACACTGCACGCGAGAGTTTTGAGAAACTTCGCGTCGCGCAGGTTTGACGGTAAGACATGGAAACCATCCTCAACTTTTTCCGCCGGCGTCCTGGATACTGCACGACAACGCTTCTCACGGGGAGTCTGTTTTGGCTGGTGGGATTCTTTCTGCTTCCGCTGGCTTACTTGCTGGCTGTCAGCTTTGCGCGGCGCTCGCCTTACGGAACCATCGATTGGACCCTGGGCCTCGCCAATTATGCCCGTGCCTTTCAGCCTCTCTACCTGGAAGTCTATTGGCGGTCGTTCTGGATGGGCTTGGTCACGACGGCGCTCTGCGCGCTGCTCGGATTTCCGGTCGCCTACACCCTGGCGCTGCGAGTTTCCACGCGATGGAAATCCGCGCTTCTGATGCTGGTGGTCATACCCTTTTGGACCAGCTTCCTGATTCGCACCTACGCCTGGATGATCATCCTGCGTAGCGAAGGTGTGGTAAATAACACCCTGCTGGCTCTGCACCTGATCCACGAGCCTTTGCGCCTGCTCTACACGCCCCTGGCGGTGATGATTGGGCTGGTTTACGGCGAATTGCCTTTCATGATTCTGCCCCTTTACGCGGTGTTGCAGAAGTTGGACCCGGCGCTGCTGGAAGCCGCTCAGGACCTCGGCGCCTCGTGGCGCCCCACGTTCCTGCGAGTCACTCTCCCGCTCTCTGCCCCGGGCCTGGTGGCCGGATCCATCCTAGTCTTCATCGCTTCCGTCGGCGCCTTCGTCACTCCGGATCTGCTGGGCGGCGCTCGCACCATGATGGTGGGGAACCTGATCCAAAACCAATTTGCCGTGGCGCGCGACCAGCCCTTCGGCTCGGCGGTGGCTTTTCTTTTGACGTTTGTGGTGCTGGCGCTGGTGGCGGCGGGGTTGCGGAGAAGCGAGAGCTCCAGCGAGGGGATGTTCTGATGGCACACCCGCGCCGCGGCGGCTGGGGACTCTCCTTAACCACCACTGCCGTCTACATGTTTCTTTACGCCCCCATCTTTGTCCTGATGGTGTATTCCTTCAACCGTTCGCGCCTGTCCGCGCACTGGATGGGGTTCACGGTTGAATGGTATGCCGTGCTCTGGCGCGACGCACAGATTTTTCAGTCGCTCCAGAACAGCCTGTTGGTGGCGGCGGGAGTTACGCTGGCCTGCGTGGTGTTCGGGACAATGTCGTCGCTCATCTTCTCGCAGCCTCGCCGGCGCGCGAAAGCACTGCTCGACGGCGTGGTGTACCTTCCCCTGGTCATCCCGGAAATCGTGATTGCCGTCGCCACCGTCATCTTTTTCAGCCTTCTCATGCTGAAGCTGAGCTTGTGGACCATCGTCATCGCCCACATTACGTTTTGCATTTCCTACGTCATCATTGTGGTGGGGGCGCGGTTGACGGGAATGGACCGCTCCCTTCAGGAAGCCGCGCTGGATCTGGGCGCGAATGAGTGGACCACGTTCTTTCGCATCACGCTGCCGGTTGCCGCTCCGGCGATTCTCTCCGCCGCTTTGCTGGTTTTCACCACCTCCTTCGATGATTACCTCATCACGTCGTTTGTGGCGGGGGTACGCTCGACGACGTTGCCGCTGGAAATCTACTCGCGGCTGAAGCGCGGCATCACGCCGGAGATCAATGCCATCTCGACGATCATCTTGGTCACCACGATTCCGCTCGTCCTGGTTGCCCAAAGGTTGGAGCGCGGGTCCATGAAGCTGCGCACCGCCCTGGCGAGCGCGGGAGCGATATTTCTTTTGATGGTCACTCCGGTAGTGGCGCGCACTTGGACGGCGGGCGCACAACTTCCGCAATTGAACATTTACATCTGGTCGTCTTATATCTCGCCGCGCGTCATTCACGGCTTCGAAAGCGAATATCACTGCCGGGTGAATTACGACCTCTATGATTCGAACGAAGCGCTGCTGACCAAGTTGCAGGCCGGCAACGTGGACTACGACCTGGTGGTGCCGAGCGATTACATGGTGGAAATTCTGGTGCGGCAGGGCCTGTTAGCCACCGTGGATAAAGCGAGAATCCCCGAGGCTCTTAGCCGTATCGACCCGAGATTCCTGGGGTTGCCCTTTGACCCGCACAACGATTATTCCGTGCCCTACGCCTGGGGAACCACGGGTTTAGCCTATCGGTCTGATCTAGCCATGGAGAACATCGATAGCTGGGACGCCCTGTTTGATCCGCGGTTTGCCGGGCACATCTTGCTGCTCGACGACACTCGCGAAGTGTTCGGCATGGCGCTGAAAAAACTCGGCTACTCGCTGAATTCCACCGACCCGGACCAGATCCGGCAGGCGCGCGACCTGCTTCTGCGCGAGAAGCCTATGGTGAAGGGTTACAACAGTTCCAATTTTGAGCAGGACCTTGCCGCCGGTGACGCCTGGATTGCCCAGGCCTACAACGGCAACATGACGTTCGTCATGCGCGACGAACCCCGCATTCGGTACGTCATCCCGAAAGAAGGCTGCACGATTTCCGTCGATTGCGCCTGCATCCCGCGCCACGCTCCGCACCCGCGGCTGGCCGAGGATTTCATCAACTACTTCCATCGCCCGGAAGTGGCAGCCCGCTTTGTGAACGACTGCGGGTTCAATACGCCCAGCCTCTACGAGCGCCAGGAAATCGATCCGTGGCTGCTCGCGAATCCTGCCGTGTTCCCCGACCCAGCCGCCCTCAATCGCTGCGAGTTCATGCGGGACCTCGGCCCCGTCATCGCCCTGTACGACCAATACTGGACTGAAATCAAGGCTCGCTGAGTCATCGTTGCAGTAGACGTTGCGGTAGGGACGGCCTTCTGCGCTGTCGGCGCTTCGGTAGGGGAATCGTCATATTGTCGCACTTCTAGGGAATAGGAAGGCATTACGCCTGGTTAATGGCATAGTGGGCGCGAGGAACATTATCCTTGCAACTTGGCACATCCAAGTTTGACCAATGGCCGAAACGGGGATTTTCTCGCTATGTGAAAAAACCACCTGCGCCGTTTCCATGCATGACAATTTATCCCAGACCGCGCCATGTGCCCTCATAAGTCTATTTGCAGTAAGGACATATTTATTCCAATAAGAACCACCCGTTGATGACTGTCTTGGCACGCCGGGTGCTTTTACCCAGCACGGCCTGAGCTGCCCCTTGGCAGCATGTGCGATTGCCTGGGATTCTCGGCTGGGGGCTAGAGAGTCGCCGAAAACCCGAAGGCGTTTCAGGCCGGCCATTTGTGAGGAGGAGTCTCATGTCGAGGCAAGTGATGAAGACTGGGCTTTTATTGGCGGGGGCCGTATTGTTGATGTCGGCGCTTGCTTTCGCTGAAAAGGGCAAGACAATTAACATCTATACGGACTCGGTGCTACCCAGCGGGCAACAACTGAAGGCTGGCAAGTATCAAGTGGACGTGAACGAAGCATCCAAGCAGGTGACCTTTAAGAAAGGCGACAAAGTGGTCGCCACCGAGGGATGCCAAATCGTGCAAAAACCGGAAAAGAACGCGTGCAGTGAGGCTCGTTTTGGTCAGAAAGACAACAAGCAAGAACTTCAAGAACTCAGGTTCGGCGGCGAGAATCGGTCAATTCTGCTTATTCATGGGGGATCGTAGAGCGCTCCCACAGTCTGATTGCCCTAATACACCAAGCCCGCTCAATGTCCCAGCAAACGAGAGACAGAGGGCGGGCTTGCTGTTCCTGCGGCAGAAGCAGAACTCAGCCGAGTCGTGAGAAGCTGTGCACGCGACCCAGGCATGGTGGCCGCGATCTTACAGCGGCAAGATGCCCGCGCCTGGGATTCGAATGGGCCGCCCCGGACCCGGCCCTCCAGGATCACAGCGCAGACCACCTCTTCGGTTTGGCAAGCCCGCCACGTGGCTGCATAAGCGCCACGCGGTGATTCGGGAGCCATCCGCAATCTATCAAAACAGGCGGTCGCAGCCGAAGCCTCCTCCTGCCCTCAAACGCTCTAGTTGGATTATCACACGAGCCTGCCAGACCCCGCGGAAGGATGCGGCAGGCCCGATAATGTGCGAGCTACTGAACGTTGATGGTGACTGTGCCTGTTGCCGTGGTCGAGCCGGAAGTGCCGGTTACGGTCACGATGTAGGTTCCCGCCGTGGTGGCAGGGGGGCAATTACCCGTAGAGCCTCCGCCGCACGCCAGCACTCCGCAAGCGAGAGTCGCGAGGAGAGCCAGCGTGGCGAACATCCTCCGCCGACTGCGCCGCTGCCCCGCGAGGCCAAAAAATAGGAGGCACGCCAAAGCTGCGCCGCCTGTGGGGTACCAGGGAACTCTGAGGTCAATGAGATTACCCGGAGCGCAGCCGCTGGGCGTAGTCCCGATTTGGAGAGTGGCCGTCCCTGCGGCGGTGCCGGTAATGCTCACCGGACTCGTCGAGCCGAAGCTCACGGTGGGCGGGCTCTGTGCGCCGTTCGGGCTGGTGGTGACAGCGGCTGTCAGCGCTACGCTGCCGGTGAAGCCCCCAGCCGGTGTCACGGTAATCGTGGATATCGCGATTGGGCCGGGGGTGACCGTGACCGCTGTCCCGGTGATCGCGAAGCTGGGAGTTGCGGCCGTAACTGTGACCGAGGCGGTGCCGTCGACAACAAGGTAGTTGCCACCGAGGTATTCGACCGACAGAACGTCAACGCCCGGGGCCAGCGATCCAGCGGG
>JBKQVI010000219.1:0-3002 GCA_052139985.1 Terriglobia bacterium | reverse complement strand
TAGAGCGCGACCTGCACGGTGAGTGGGAGCCGGAACGGGGCGGGTCCTGATCGGGCCTTGAAGTACGCAGCTGGGAATCCATAAGGGGATCGATGGATGGGTTGGAATCCTTCCATCGATCCCCTTTTTTTTGCGGCTTGGGAACCCGTATTCAAGGACTATTTGACGTCGAGCATTCCCTCGGGAGCTAAAGCCCTTCAACTTGTTTGGGCGGTTGCGGCACGACTTAAGTCGTGCCCTTTCAATACAGTGCCGCATTGAGATTTTTCAGCAACCGTGAATCCGTGCCCTTTAAAGACAGAATCGCAATGAGGATTTGTCAGCGAATCGCGAAGCCGCGGGTTTGAAAAGATTGACTTGTTCAGCGATTCCTTCGTGTGATGAAACTGAAGTTCCTGTCTTAAGTCTGGCGAGGGTTTTGAAAGACTCGGCAAGTTAGCTTCCGCTTCGCGGAAATGGCAAGTTAGCAAGTTAGCGGATTTGAGCGGCGGCACAGTGTTCAATGGGCTGGTGATTTCTGGGACGATGGAACGCTTCAGGACTTGGCCTTTCGCTTTTTGAAATGAACTTTCGACTCAGGACATTTGGGGAAGACAGCATTTGGCGAAGAAGCTTTAGAAACTGGACCCAAGTTCTTGCGTTTCCTGAGGACCCATGTGGTCATGCAGCGAAAATCCTGGACGATGGTTGTTTTTAGAGGATCGACGAGTACGGCGTTCAATTCTTCTGTCAGTTCGAGGAGCATGTCCTCATCGACGAGGAACCACTCCGATCCATCGCCCACTCGAAAGATGTTGGCACGAATAGGCTCGAAGTCCATTCCGATTCTGGAACCGAGGCGGCAAAAAAGCATCCCGCCGGGACGCAACACGCGCCAGAGCTCAGCCAGTTGCTTATAGAAATGGCCGGCGTCGCGCGAGAAGTGAAGCACGGAATTGCAGAGGACAACGTCTGCAACGCCATCCGGGAAGGGCATCTGCTCGATTTGCCCAACCTGGAAGTTTTCCGGCGGCAAGCCGGTCGAGAGCGAGGCAGAAAGTTGAAGTACGTGGTCAATAGCCTTGGCGTCCGCGTCGAGCGCATAAACCTGGCAGCCCTCGCGAAGCAAATGGACGAGATTGCGCCCGTAACCGCATCCGGCGTCGAGCACGGTCATGCCGGCGGCGATATTTCCGCGCAGGATTTGATCGAAGACATAGATATCAATCTGTCCGAATTGTTCCTGAACTGTTAGCGGCATTGGGGCACCGGGATTTGGATTGAAAGCTGCGTAGGCTAGTTTGTGGTGATTGTTTGTTATCCCAAGTTTTGGATAAAGGCAGCGAGTTAGCTCCCGCTTCACGGGAAACAACAAGCCGGCAAGTCAGCGGATTTGTGCGTTGGCGCCAGGTTTCACCATTGCGTTCCTTTACTGTTGAGGCGTAGTGGGCGGGTTGGAGAGCGGTGGATTCTCTGCAGTGCCATCGATGTTAGTAATGTGGACGCTGGCCTGGGTTTCAGGGACGGTGCCATCGTTGACCTGCACTTGAGTGGGCTTGCCAAGGACGAGGAGCCGCTGAATTGCCTTGCCGCGGCCGGGAATGACAACGCGCTGGGTGACGGAGTTGGTGTCTGAGCGGACGGTGACGGGAACTTCGGCAGAGGCATAGCCGGAGTTGGAGATGTTGACGGCGACCAGCCAGTTGCCGGCCTGGGCAGCGGAGGGAAAGACGCTGTCAATCGCGAGGTCGGGGAGTCCTTTGTCGGCATCGACCCAGTCGGCGAAGAACCAGGAAAGGTCGCGGCGAACGCTGGCATTTTCGAGGATCTTCTCGAAGGTGCCGGGACCGCGGTCGCGGAGATAGCCGAGATTGGTGTCGGCTGCCGGATCGTAGGCGCGAAGAGCGGCAGAGAGCGTAGCGTCGCCGGCTATGTCGCGGAGCATCCAGAAAACATAAGTGGCCTTGGTGCGGTAGTAGATTGGGGCGATGGCGAGGGCAAGTGGCTGACCGGCGCTGATGCCGGGACTGGGCGGCTCGACCAATGCAAGCGCGGGGCGAGAGGCCTCGAGTTCTTCGAGAGCGCGCGTACGTCCACTTTGTTTTTCAACCCAGAGTGTGCCCATGAAGTGAGCTACTCCTTCTGAAAGCCAGGCGCGCGGCGACTGCATCCAGGCGTGGGTGAGGGCGTGGGCCAGGATGTTCTGCAACTGCTCCGGGGGGCCCTCACGAATGGATGTGGCGAGCAAGGCGCCGGTTTCAAAGGGCGTGTCGTCGGGGTCGGGCAGATCGAGAATGGTGAGTTGGGATCGCGGGCTCTGGCCAAGCCAACCTTGCAGGAAGGGAGTGACCGCGGCGGTGGCGGCGGTCCAGGATTGCACGGCAGGTTCGTCGATGGGCAGGGTCCAGAGAGTGGTGTTGACGGCAGCGTGAGAGGCGCGCGCGGCGACAAAGAGGCTGGGAGCTTCAAATCCGAGAACTGAACCGTCGAGGACGGCAGTGGCGACGCCGTTGATCTCCTGGCCGACAGTATTAACGTTTGTGACGGTGAGCGGAGCTGGGTGTCCGTTGATGAGCGCGACGGTGGGCGCCTGGCCATTCGGGAATTCGACGGTGAGGTGAAGTCGGAATTGCGCGCCTGCCATGCGCAGCTTGTGCTCGCCCATTTCGTCGAACAGGCGTGAGCCGTCGCCGAGGATGACCGGGACGCTGGAGACGGGATACCAAACCACGTTGCCGAAGCCGCGGAGCCCGGTGAAAGGGACACTGATCCCATCCCAGTCTGAGCGGAGGGCGACATCGTTGGGGGTGCCGATGACGAGAAGACGCTGCGCGGATTGAGCGATTGCGCCGGAGTAGGTGACATCGAGCTGGATGCTCTGGCCGGGGCCGAGCGGGGTTGCGAGCGGAACGGCGGCTTCGTGCAACTGGCCGGTGTGGTCGGCGTCGGAGTTGAGGGTGGCTACCGGGAAGGTGAGATCGCGGTTGAGGACGCGAATGCGCTCCCAGTTGAGCGAAGAGGAG
>JBKQVI010000218.1:0-6021 GCA_052139985.1 Terriglobia bacterium | reverse complement strand
GGCCCATGTAGGCAAGCAGCGTGAGCATCAGGATTGGCCAGTACATTCGCGGCAGATGCGTGAAGCCCAGCGCCGAGGCAAGAGGGGAATACGGCAGCAACATCCCAAAAGCCATGATGGCCAAGGTTGTGGCCGTTAGCGCCCAACTAGCCCGGCTCTGTATGAAGGGCATCTTATTGGTCCGAATGACATGGATAATCAGCGTCTGCGTCATCAACGATTCCACAAACCAGCCGGTCTGAAAAAGCGACGCGCGGGAAGGATCCCAACATTTGAAAATATAGAGCATGACGAAGAAGGTCGTATAGTCGAAGATCGAGCTGATGGGGCCGATAAATAGAATAAACCGCTTGATTTCCCCGATGTTCCAGGGCCGCGGCCGAGCCACTTGTTCTTCGTCAACGGCGTCCGCGGGGATCGGCACCTGCGAAAAGTCGTATAGGAGATTGTTCGTCAACACTTGAATCGGCGCCATGGGTAGGAAAGGGAGGAAGGCACTTGCCCCCAGTACGCTGAACATCGTCCCGAAGTTGGAACTCGCTCCCATGCGAATGTACTTAACGATGTTGGCGAAGACCTTGCGGCCTTCGATGACTCCTCCATCCAATACCATAAGGTCTTTCTCCAGCAAGATCAGGTCTGCCGATTCCTTGGCGATGTCCGTGGCGGTGTCCACCGAGATGCCGACGTCCGCCGCTCGCAAGGCAGGAGCGTCGTTGATTCCGTCGCCCATACATCCCACCACGTGCCCCTTGGCGCGAAGGACCCGAATGACCCGCTCTTTGTGCGCGGGAGAGAGGCGGGCGAACAGCGCCGTCTTCTCCGCCGCCTCGCTGAGTTCGGCGTCCGACATTTTCTCGATTTCGCCACCCTCCAGCATGGGGTCGGCTGTAAGGCCAACGTCTTTGCAAACCTTGCGGCTGATCAGGTGGTTATCCCCGGTGAGGATTTTTACGGCCACGCCATGGTTGTTCAGAGCCGCCAGAGCGCCGGCAGCCGAGGTCTTGGGCGGGTCTAGGAACGCGACGTACCCTCTGAGGATGAGGTCGCACTCGTCATCCTTTGTGCAAATCTGCTTTCCTGGTAGCTCCTTGGTCGCCACAGCCAGCACTCGGAAACCGTCATTGCTGAGGTCATCGTACTCCTGCTTCAGCCCGACCATCAGATCCGGGTTCATGGGCGAAAGCTTACCGTCAAGTTCAAATTGCGAGCAACGGAGGAAAATCTCTTCCGGAGCTCCCTTGGCAAGCAGGACCGCTTTACCTTCAGCCTCCTCCACCATGACCGACATGATCCGCCGGGTGAAATCGAACGGAATCTCATCCAGCTTCTTAAACTTCTCCACTGCCGCCTTGGCGTGGAAATCGGTGCTTTCCAGTATCGCCCGATCAAGAAGATTCCTAAGGCCCGTCTGGAAATAACTGATCAGGAATCCGTTCAGGAGGACGGCATCCGTTTCACGCCCCGCGACATTGCAGTGGCGCATCAGGACGACGCGGTCCTCAGTGAGCGTCCCCGTCTTGTCGGTGCACAGCACGTTCATGGCTCCGAAGTTCTGGATGGAGTTCAGCCGCTTGACAATCACCTTCTTGCGGCTCATGCCGAGCGCGCCCTTGGAGAGACAGACGGAAACGATCATCGGCAGCATCTCGGGAGTAAGGCCCACGGCCACCGCCAGGGCGAAGAAGAACGCCCCCTTCCAATCGTGCTTGGTGAAACCATTGATAAAGAAAACCAGAGGCACCATCACGGCCATAAATTGCATCATGAGCCAGGTAAAGCGGCTGAGGCCCTGGTCGAAGCTCGTCTGCGGCCGTTCCTCGGTGATCGAATGGGCCATGCTGCCCAGGTAGGTTTGCAACCCCGTCGTGACGACAACCGCCGTTGCCGTTCCGCTCTCTACGCTCGTCCCCATGAAGCATGTGTTCATGAGTTCGGTGGGGGAGCTTTCCTCTTTGATTTGGGGATCGTGAATCTTCTCCACCGGGAGCGACTCACCGGTGAGGCTGCCCTGGCTTACGAAGAGGTCTTTTGAACTTAGAAGGCGCACGTCGCCTGGGATCATGTCGCCGGCAGCCAGGTTGATAATGTCCCCAGGCACCAAATCCCGGAGTCGTATCTCCCTTGCCGCACCGTCCCGAACCACGGTAGCGGTGACGTGGATCATGGCCTTGAGCTTCTCCGCGGCCGCATCTGCGCGGGCTTCCTGCCAGAAACGGAGTCCCACACTCAGTGCCACCATCCCTGCCATCACCGAGCCGGCACGCGGGTCGCCGGTGAGAAACGATATGGCCGACAAGGTTGAGAGTAAAATTACCAGCGGGTTGCGGATGATTTTCAGAACGCGGAGGGGCCAGCCTTGCTTTTTCTCTTGCGCGACTTCATTCGGACCCGCAGTGCGCGCCCGTTCTTCCGCCTCAGCTTGCGTCAGACCAGCCGCAGACGTTCGCAAGTCGCGGAGCAGCGCATCGCCGTCTTTCCGGGCGGCGTCGAGGACGGCGGGCGAAACGCGAATATTCTGATTCTTGGCCTTAGTTGGAATCGCAGGCTTCTCCGGGCGAGCCGGTGGCGCCGCCCCCTTGGAGCCCGCCGTTCCGAGGTCGGTGATCAATACCCCTGCCTTGCCGTCCGCAACGGGTGTGGCCATTGTTGTTTGACCGCCTTACGAGAGAGGCCCCCAGCCGCCCATGTGTATTCCGCGGCGCGATGCCGTCCGAGGGTCAATTTTGGAAGTTTAGCCGCTGTAGCGGTGCCACCCTCACCGGCGCAGTGGCGCTACGGAGACGGTTATCACAGGAGCAGCGACGATCGCCACCCGGCGGCAGCCTATGCCACCAGTTCTCCCAAAAAGTTGGTTCGAGGGAGAGAGCCGTTCCGGCACCTATTTGTGTGCTGGTACCTACGAGTTGATTGTGCCCCGTGCCGGCCTGCCTTTTGCCTCCCCCTCTGTTACATGGTTTGGTTTCCCACCCGATCCCCCATTTTTGCCCGCGCGGGAACTGCGGCGCAGCGATGCCCGCCTTGGCTTCCCCTGCCCGCATTCAAGCAATTCTCGGAGCCGTCGACGCGCTTTGTGCAATTGCGACTTGGACGTACCGATCGACCAGCCCGTAAGTTCAGCAATCTCCAAATGAGAGTAGTCCTCGCCGTCGTGCAGGAAGAAAGCTTTCCTGAGACCGCCGGGCATTTGATCGAAACTACGTTCCAAATCCACGCGTGCGACCGAAGCTGCCAAAGTTCGGTCAGAGGTTTTGAGTTCTTGGCGGGGGTTGATGGCACCCTCGTGGGTTTCCAGGATTTCGTCAATTGAGGTCTGCGGCAAGCTTTTCTTCCGCAGCCGCATCAGGGCAAGGTTCGTAGCCAGGCGATACAACCAGGTGGAAAAGGCTGATTCACCTCGATAGGTACTAATCTTGCGGCACAAGAGAAGAAAAGCATCCTGAGTGAGGTCCTCTGCGTCTTCCACGTTGCGGACTATGTGCAGACACCAAGAAAACACTCTGTGCCGATACTGTTCGTAGATAGTTTCGATGTCGGCGGCGAGCACGGTTCGGCGCCTCTCCTGGACCTTGGCTTCGTCGGTGACGACACGTGACGGATTTTGTATTCCCGGTTTTTTCATAGCGATTCGTTCCACCGCTGAGGCTCCGCCTTCAGTTGTCATGAATAGCAATCTCGTCCTCGATTTGGAACAATCGCGGTCTCTTCCTAGGTTAGTTCTCTTGCTTCACGATGCCCGGGCGGCGAGTTCACCCTGCCGTGGCTGGCAATGCGTCTTGACCAGGCGTTCAAACTCCGCCGGCGCCAAAGGCTTTTCGACATAGTCCACGGCGCCCAATTGCATGGCCTCGAGATAGCAGTTCATTTCCAGGCAACGCGTCAGCACGACCACCGGTGTCTGCCGGTCGCGGGCCAAAGTGAGCTGCACTAGGTCGTGCGCTTCAAAGGCCGGGCTACCCTGGCTCACGATGACAGAGTCGAAGTGCTCGCGTTCCAGGCACCCTTCTGCCTCTCGGTAATTCACAAAAGCTCGAACTGAGTAACCCATGCGCCCCAACAGCGTGGTGAAATACTTCAAATCTTTTTCATCCTCATCAACCAGCAGGATCCTGCCACGGGGAAGCAAGAACTGTGTTGGAGGGAGAGGTAGCTTGTCATTACCTGGCATCATCACATCCTCCTTCTTTGCCGCATCGGCGTTGGCTCGGGCCGGCGGGACAATTCGCATGTACGGGTCAAGGCGCCGCCCCCCGGGAAGTTTTGCCAGCCGATCAGCGCGAGTGCGAAAAACGTGCCTACTCGCGTCACGTTTGCGTCAACAGGAGGGGGTCCTTTCCCGCGAGCTCAGGAGTTGTGGAGTTGGGTAAAGGAGAGGAGCGGGAATTAAAAACAATGTTGGCGTCATCGTCGTAGCTTTTTCTAATGACATGGCGTTTCCTTCCGTCTCGGTGGCTGTTGTCCATTAAGAATGACGCTTCAAGGGAGGTACGTTAGCAAGTCCGGTCCGAGCCTGTCTGTTCAAAAAAGTACAGGTGTTTGTTCAAAATTGCTCATCCCGATTAATAAGGGAAAACGACAGGGTGGGACCGGTGGGATTTCCCGGGGATTTAGTGTGGACGGGGGATTCACTCCGTAACGAGGTTGGACCATGTGGCGGCTCGCCTTCTGGGCCCGGGCGAAGGGCCTCAATAGGAGAGTATTCCATTGGACCCGATATTTCCCCCTCGCTGCGCTGCTCGGCGTCGGAGTCCAACAGCTCCGGTAATACCGACATCGGCTACTTTATGCTATTCGCTTAGGATCACGCTCAACAGGCCATTGTTAACTGTCAGCGCGCCGTCGCCCGCGTAATCGATAAAGCCCAGTGTCCGGAACTTATTCATGAAATGGCTGACCCGCGACCGGGTGGTGCCGACCATTTGGGCGAGGTGCTCCTGATTGATTCCGGGGTGGACAGTTTCGGTCCTGCTTTCCTTCCCAAAATGCGCCAGCAGTAGGAGAATCCGGGCCAGGCGTTTCTCGCTGGAGTTGAAAAGCTGGTCGACCAAATCCTCTTCAAATCGAGTATTGCGGGTAAGCAGGTGCGTGATGAACAGTTCCGAGATTCCGTGCTGCTCGTGCAGCAGGCGCACCATCAGCGCCTTCTCGATCCTGTAAAGAGTGCAATCGCTAACCGAGGTAGCCGTTGAAATGCGCAATGGCTGGCCGGCCAAGCATCCCTCGCCGAAGAACTCGTCGTCGCCCAGAATGGTGACGATCGCTTCCTTGCCTTGTTGGGATGTCACCGCGAGTTTCACCTTACCATGTTGAAGATACCACACAGAATTCGCAGGGTCTCCCTGCACGAAGATCGTGCGGTCCGCGCCGTATTCTAAAACGTTTTTCCCGCGCGTGATTCCCGAGAGAAATGCTGGCCAATCGAAGGCCTGAGTCTTCCCGTAGGCTGGAGCGAGTTTAGGCTCGTCTTTGCGATCGACCCCGACAACTTTAGGCTGACTTTTCTGTGGCGTCATAAAAACCTCTCCTTTCTCCTTGCGGAAGGCGAGTCGGTGGATATGCAGGATGGAAACTGCGCGCAAACATATCAACTCGGATTCTTGATCCTAAACTCTAGTTATCCGCTCGGTGAGATGGTAGCCTTCGGAGAAGGTCCTGTCTGTAGGCCATCGAACACGGGCAGGGAATATTGTCTATCGATATAAACCTATAATCGATTATTATCGTTCCGATAATATTCACGTACTCGGCTTGAAAGCGTTTCCTTGACGCAAGGGGCCATCGCCGTACCTGTCCTCGCGGATCGCTGCGTAACACTCGCAGGCGCACTTTTCCAGTTTCGCGCGGCTCAGAATCTGCACTTCACCACGGGTCCACTTGATAACCCCCTTTTTCTGCAACATCCCGGCTGCCAAGCTTACCGTAGGTCGGTCCGTTCCTAGCATCGTGGCAAGAAAATCTTGGGTGATGGCAAACGTCGGGGAATCCACCCTGTCCTGAGTGATGAGTAGCCAGCGCGCGAAG
>JBKQVI010000217.1:0-5346 GCA_052139985.1 Terriglobia bacterium | reverse complement strand
CCGATTCACCGGTATGTGCCGAAAATCGAATTCCGCCCTTGGCGTAGGGAGCCTGCAATACCTCTTGCACGGCGCCGCGCACCACC
This sequence comes from Terriglobia bacterium, assembly GCA_052139985.1. Lineage (GTDB taxonomy): Bacteria > Acidobacteriota > Terriglobia > UBA7540 > UBA7540 > Bog-366. The sequence continues at coordinate 5,260 of JBKQVI010000217.1, read as the reverse complement.
ATGCCATCGGTGCTCGGCCACGTGTTCCACACGATATGAAGCTGGCGGGCCGCCCAGAATCCCGCCAACATCAGCGACAGCCCGATCAGGACCCCCATCGTGCCCTTGCTGACCAACTCTCCCTTGTCTTTTTTGTTGTCCATCGCATTATTGTGCGCGGAAGAATGACGATCCTACCGGCACACCTCCATTGCGAACGTGCACAGGAATACGCGATCGGCGGGGGACGAGGTCCTAAGCAAATTGTACCACTTCAGAAAGCAAGTGCAAGCGCGGGATAATCGGCTCATCGGGTCATCTGGCCATCGGGCGATTCAGTTCCGTTTTTCGCCCCCCCAAGGGCCAATCTTGACTGGCGCGGAATTTGTGTTCAGGATTTTCCCGAATCCCTAACCCCGAACCCCTAATCCCGCATCCCTAATCCCTAACCCCGAAGGCCGTGCCCCGTGTCCCGATTCCCGTGTCCCGTATCTCCACCCACGCGCGGAGCACTTCGGCCACCGTCCACGCTTGGGCAAAACATCCGTCGGGTGCGAATGGCGGGTCACCGTCGAAAATTTCGCTGGCGGTCCCGAGGCCGTGAATCCTCAGGTGATTTTCAAATGGCGCGAGGAATGAGAGGGCTTGATCGCGGTCGCCCGTAACGCGAAGGAAAGCGTGAACGAAGGGGCCGATCAGCCAACCCCAGGCGGTCCCTTGATGATAGGCGCCATCCCGCCGCCGTGCGTCGCCGCCGTAGTGGCCGCAATACCGGGGGTCCCGTGATGAAAGGCTGCGCAAACCGAAAGAGGTGAGCAGTTCGCGCGCACAGACGTTGACGACCGCGCACTGCCGCTCCGGCGAAAGCGGACTCTGCTCCAGCGCCACGGCCAGAAGCTGATTCGGCCGCAGTGAGGCGTCGTTTCCTTCCGGCCCATCAATCACGTCAAAGCAACAGTTTGCGCCGAGGTTCCAAAACCGCTGGAAGCCTTGACGAGCCTGCGCGCAGCGGTCGGTGTATGGGGCGGCAGATTCTCCCAGCGACTCGGCGAACTTCGCCTGGGTCGTGAGCGCGTTGATCCAGAGCGCATTCACTTCCACGGGTTTGCCCACACGCGGCGTCACGACCCAATCGCCCACCTTGGCGTCCATCCAGGTGAGTTGCACGCCCGGTTCACCCGCGAACAGCAGGCCATCGGTCGAATCCACGTGGATGCTGTATCGCGTGCCACGCGTGTATTCGCTGACGATCTGCGCCATCGCGGGGAAAATTTCGCGGACGAGGGAAAGGTCGTGGGTAGCGGAGTAATAGTGCCGCACCGCCTCGATGAACCACAGCGCGCCATCCACGGTGTTGTATTCGGGAGCATCCCCGGCATCGGGAAAGCGATTGGGGAGCATTCCCCGATCCACAAACCGCGCGTAAGTTCGCAAAACACCCGCAGCAACCTCCGCACGCCCTGTGGCCAACAAGAGTCCCGGCAGCGCCACCATGGTGTCGCGGCCCCAATCGTCGAACCATGGGTATCCGGCGACGACCGAGAAGGCTTCAGAAACATCGCCAAGAGGCCGCTCGACGACGAACTGGTCCGCGGCAAGAACCAGTTGCTTGATCCACGCGGGCCATTGCACGGCTTGGGGTCGTGCTCGCTCGCAAGATTCAAAGAGCATGCGGTCGCGGGAGAATCGCGCCTGTAGCGCTGCCGTGCCATCCGGTCCTGCGGCCTGGTCCGTAGTGGCGACGATCGTCACCGGCTCGCCGGGTCTCAGCTCGGCGTGAAAGGTCGCGGCGTGAAGATGGTCTTCCACGTGGTCGAGCCCTCGCAACTTCTCCGCCGCCAACTCGTAATGGCGATACCACGTGTTCACCGCTTCGACCTCGGCCTCTGCGCTGCGAAGATAGAAAGGTGTCGCTTCCGCAAAGGCCCGGACGCGCAAACCGCCGTCCGTCGGCTGTACTTCCATTTGCCAATCTGAGGCATGGGTCAGGAGGTGGTACCCGCGATAATTCACCAGAACTTTGGCGGAGAGTCTCAGTGGGAGGCGGGCGCGCACCAAGTTGTATTGCACATAAGTCGTGTTCGCGCCGTGCTCCATCCAGACGCGCTTTTCAAGCAGCGCGTCCCCGCAGGCGAAAGTCCACACCGGCGTCGTGCCTTCCAGGTGAAAGCGCTCGATATGCAGATAGCCGGCCGGATCAATGGCGCCGCCGGCCCAACGATTGGCGCCGAGGGCATAACTCTGCCCGTCATATTCCACCACCTCATCAATCTTGGAAACCAGGAGAGTGCGATCCCACTTCGGCGGAAGCGCGGCTACCAGCAAACCGTGGTAGCGGCGGGTCAGCGTGCCCGCCACCGTGCCGCAGGCAAACCCGCCGATGCCGTTGGTCGCCAGCCACTCGCGCGCCTCCGCAGCCGCAAGATCGCCGCAGATTTCGCGCCCAAAGTCGATTGCCGGAGGCGCCACAGGCCATCTGTGATTTGCGATTTGCGATTTGTGATCTGCGAAACCGCTGGATTGGCTCATCTTCTCACCTGACATTGTCGATAGCCGATACGGGGGGTGTCGGCGACCGGCGGACAGTAAGGGGGCCTTCTATGTTTTCTTTCCGGTCTGCTGTCTACCGTCTACTGTCTGCCGTCTGCTTCCGCATTTTCGGCCAAGAAGTCCGGCGAATTCCCATCAATTATCCTGCAAATGGAGCATTTTTGTGTAGAAACGCCGCTTTTGTCGCTGCACATTATGTCGGTATTTCTTTGTTTTCATACACATAGTCGGTTCGACCTTCATTATTTAACATCTCTACGCTTCGAGCGCTCCCCTTCGGCTCTTTCGAATATGATCCGTCGGGCAATCTGGCCGCCGCAGAGCTGGTCTTGCCCTCCAGCGTCACCGGACCCGCCCCACGCTACCATTCGCGCGCTTCACGGCCAGGTTTCCCACTGGCATTTCTTGCATGTGAATCGGAGACATCGAATCCTCCCCAGGGCAGCGGGGAGTAGGGCCGAACGGCGTTCGGCCCCATGCTGACACTTGTAGACTAGCGCATGGTGCCGGGGACCTGTCAAGTCAATTATTATGCAATTTACTACCGGTAGGAAGAAATCGTAAAAGAGGCATGTCTTATTGTCCGAACTCATCTCCGCGCGCGCTTAGGACCGTCCGAGCCGACAGATTGTGGCCCACGGAGACGGGTGCGGGAAAGTCCCGCCATGGGAGAAGGGTAGCGCAAGGCTCGCTCTTCAGCCTTGCGGCTCTTGCGCCGCGTCGTGCATTCGGCGGCGCGGCAAGTGCGCGCGTCGCTGCAAAGAGCCGCAGGGCCGGAGTGCGGGCCCTACGCTACCAACCCCATGGCTATCGCCATGGGCCAGATTTTGCCGGCGCTACGGGCGAATTCTGATTTCGGCGAGGGATCTGTTGTTGGTTGAGCGACGCCGTCACGGCAAGGGGGGCCGCTGCTTTTTTTCCTTCTCCAACTGTTCGAGGTTTGATTTGAGTCCTTCCAGGACAGCCGACGGTCCCTTCGGTTCCATTAGAGCCAGGGCTTTCCGCAGCCACTTCTCCGCTTCCTCCAATTGGCCCCGCTCTTTGTAGATCTGGCTCAGGTTGTTATATCGGATCGCGAGGCTAGGCTCATTCCGCCGCCGTTCATCGATCTCGATGGCATCGCGCAGCCACTTTTCCGCCTCCTCTAACTGGCCCCGCGCTCGGTAGATTGCGCTCAGGTTGTTGTAGTAGCTGGCAAGATTCGGCTCTTTCTCCAGCCGTTCCGCTATCTCCATGGCCTTGCGCAACCACCTCTCCGCTTCGTCCAACTGGCCCCGCGCTCGGTAGATTGTGCTTAGGTTGTTGTAGCAGAAGGCGAGATGCGGCTGGTCGCCCAGCCGTTCGGCGATCTCCGTGGCCTTGCGCAGCCACTTCTCCGCTTCCTCTAATTGGCCGCGGTCCTGATTGATCTGGCTCAGGTTGTTGTAAGCGGCGGCAAGGTTCGGCTCGTCTCCCAGCCGTTCCGCGATCTCGACGGCCTTGCGCAACCATTTTTCCGCTTCCTCGAACTCACCCCGCGCTTGGTAGATCTGGCTCAGGTTGTTGTAACGAACGGCAAGCCTTGGCTCGTTCCCCAGCCGTTTGTCGATCTCCATGGCCTTGCGCAGCCACTTCTCCGCTTCCTCCAACTGGCCTCGCGCATCGTAGATCTGGCTCAGGTTGTTGTAGTCAATAGCAAGATTTGGTTGGTCTCCCAGGCGTTCATCAATCTCGATAGCCTTGCGCAACCACTTCTCCGCTTCCTCCAACTGGCCCCGCGACTTGTAGATCAGGCTCAGGTTGTTGTAATAGACGGCAAGGCTCGGCTCGTTCCCCAGCCGTTCATCGATCTCGATAGCCTTACGCAACCACCTCTCCGCTTCTTCCAACTGGCCGCGCGCCTTGTAAACTTGGCTCAGGTTGTTGTAGCCCGTCGCCAGCGAGGATTCGTTCTGAAGTTCCCGGTCAATGTCCATTGCTTGACGGACACATTCTTCCGCCTTATCGATCTGACCCGTTTGCTGAAACGCGCTGGAGAGCCATGTCTTCACATTGCGAACTCGCTGTCGCAGCCCGAGCCTTGCGAATATATCCTCGGCTTCGTGAAGGGTTTCGAAGGCGTCCTGGGACTCGTACCGAATTACGTGCAGGCGGCCGATGTCCAGAAGAAGGTTCGCGATGGCATTCTCATCGGGGGGCGTTTTTCTCCTGTATACGGCCAACTGCCGAAGTTTTTCTTCGAGGTCCCCCGACCAGCGCCCCGATGGCTCGCTTTGCTGCCAGGCGCTGGATTCTCGCAGCAGTATCGCCTCGGTAGTGTCAGCAAATTCCGCCAGGCCAGACCGGAAGGACCAGAAATCCGGCGCATTCTGCATCACGTACGGGACGGTCTCCGGATCGAGCCAAAAGAACACACAGAGACGCTGATCGCGAAAGAATTCACGACGATAGTTCAGAAGTTGGGAAACGGGAACAACCTTTGAACTGTCCCCGCCTGTTTGCGCGCGAATCAAGTCGGGAAGGCCGTGGATCAAATAGAGCCGCGAATGTGGGCTGGGCAGGCCGTCAAGGTAGTCAAACAGATTCGGGATGTGGACGCGATAGGTGGGAGGCTCCGTGCCCGTGTTACGCTCTGCCAAAATCACACGCTCTGAGCCCATCCCATGGAGTAAGAGAGCCTGCTCCAGGGCCGCTTCTACAGCTTGAATTTTAAGCCGATTGTTGCAAACCCCAAAGTAGATGCAGCCATGCT
>JBKQVI010000216.1:0-9440 GCA_052139985.1 Terriglobia bacterium | reverse complement strand
CTATCCGCTGGCTGCGGAAGAAAACATATTCGTCCGTAATATTTCCGGCCAGGTCGCTTTCCGCCAGTACGTCCGCGTTTGTCCCGTACCAATAAAGCTTTCCACTCGATTTCTTCACCCGCTGGCCATCGCCATCGTAGGTGTAGGTGTAAGCGCCCGCCACCGCCGAAACCACTTGGCCTTCCGCGTTGTAAGCGTAGGTGTGGGGATTGCCGGAGGGGCACGCGTTGGCATCCAACAGGTTGCCCGCCGCGTCGTAGCAGTAACCCACAATCTGATTCTGCCCGTTGGCGAATAGTGCCGGTTGGCGGTGTTGTACAGGCCGGTTTCCGTTTCCGGGTCGTAGTCGGGGAGTTGGGCGAACTCTTGGTGCACGCCCAGGTTGTCGGGGTTTACGCCTGTCCAGAATTCGCCAAAGGGGTAATAGAGGCGTTCCTGGATATTGTTCCCCGTGCAATCCGTGGCCGTGGTGGCGGAGCCGATTTCATCCGGGTGGTCAAAGACCATCCCGCCACAGAAGTACTCCGCCAGCAGTCCGCCTCCGAACGGCACAAAGCTCCGGCTATTCGAGTCCCCGGTGTAGCGCAGCAGCAGATTGTCCCCCGCCCCGTAGGCTTCGTCGGTGGTGCTGCCCGGGGTGATATTTTCCACCCTCTGCCCCAAGGAGTTGTAGGTGTTGAACGAAAGCACGTTCGCCCTCTGGTAAACAGCGGCCAGATGTCCCTACAAAAACTGGAAAACGTGGTGCCTGTTCCCTGTTTTCTCCTTCAAGGGTTGCTGCACAGCAACCCGAAGTTTCCGGGCAGCACCCGCTGTGGGGTGCAGTGTCACCCCTTCAGCCCCTGCACCAGCGCCGTCAACCATTCTCCCCTATCGAATAGAAGATGTCTCTGCTGCTGCTTTCCCCGGAGCTTCCACTGTAGGTACGACCACCGTAGGCGGCTTCGCACAGCCTTGCCTGGAACCCTTGCGTCGCGAGTCCTTACTGACATCTTCACACCTTTGTGCATGAGATTTCGTTCCGCCTCACGAGCATTACGAGGCGACCATGCAAAGGCGTAGGTGGCATCTTTTGTCTCGCAGATTGTGTCAAGGAGTATTCCCCATTCCTCGCTTGCGCCTGCGTCAAACAATTGGCGAACCTCGTTCTCGTTGCTATCCGGAACCGGGACCTTTACGTAGACCAGTCGCCTGCCGGAAAGCAGGATATCGCGCGCAGTAACCCAGACGATCTTTTCCGGATAGCCATTCTTTCCGAGGAACTGACGGAAGTTCAAGAACCACTCATCAAAACTGCATGTCATGCCTCTCCTCCACGAACTCGAGGATCTATTTAAAATACTTGGCAACGAATTCCATTGCTTGAGAATTAAAGTACCACTCTTGCGCCGTCGCGGTACCCATTGAAGTTATAGACGGAAATGCAAGGCCGGCCCTCTCCAACAAGACCATGAGGGCCTTGGGGACTTCAGCAGTAAACGTTTGCACACCGGGACCGGAACGGGCAGCAGCAGCAAGAGCTTCGGCACCCTCGCCCGTCGCGGTCGAGAGCGCTTGGAGCTCAGAGGGATCGCGCGTCAGGTTAGTGATCACGGTTACGGTGGGACCGACGATACGCGCTGCCGCCAGGAGGGCCTGCCGCGTCACCCCACTATATAAACCCGTAATCATCTCACCCAATGATCCTGGTAGTGTTAACGACGTCACGCCCGTGCCACCCACCGCTGCTGGTAGCATGGCGAGACCAGTTACCGCCCCGGTGGCAAGCGCGAATCCGTTGACTGTAGGCCCGGCTCGCTCAACACCCGTTGCTACCGCAAAGAGAAGGTCGGCCTGCGTGGCTTGTGCCCCTGAGACCGTCTTTTGCTGCGGCGCGAAGTGGAGGCTGTACTGGTCCGACGCCCCGGTTTCCTCGCTGACGCAGTCCGAATACCCCACCGTGTTACCGCTTTTGTCTACGACCGCGCTGTTGGGGTCGCAGTACATCGAGCCCGAGGGATCGGCAAGGCTTGTAGGATTGTTCCGCACATAGGCGTACGCATCCCAGGTCTGCGGGTCGCTGGGGTCGGCGCCGGTGTTGTCGGGGTCGGGGCTCATCCAGCGGCCCATGGGTGAGTAGTGTCGGTTCGGGGTGTTGTACTGGTCGGTTTCTGCATCGTAGTCGGGGAGTTGGGCGAATTCCTGGTGGATGCCCAAGCTGCCGACGCCGGTCCAGAATTCGCCGAAGGGGTAATAGAGCCGCTCTTGAAGGTTGTTCCCCGTGCAGTCCGTGGCCGTGGTGGCGGAGCCGATTTCATCCGGGTGGTCGAAGATCATACCACCGCAATAATATTCCGCCAGCAGGCGGCCGTTAAAGGGCACAAAGCTCCGCGAGTTCGAATCCCCCGTATAGCGCAGCAGCAGGTCGCCCCCCGCCCCATAAGCCTCGTCGGTGGTGTTCGTCGAGGCTATGTCCTCCACCCTTTGCCCTAAAGCGTTGTAGGTGTTGAGTGAAACCACGTTGCCGCTCTGGTAAACTGCAGTCAAGTGCGCCTCGGCGTCCCACTGATAAGTATACATGCCATCGCCAATGAGGTTTCCCGCCGGGTCGTAGCTGTATCCCGAGGTGGTGATCTGATTCGTGTTCGTGTTCGGATTATAGCTGAAAGTCACGCACCCAGGGCCGGAGGGTGAACAGTTCAGGTTGCCGTAGATGTCGTAACTGTAAGCCTGGCTGTAACTCGCGTTGCCCGTGGCGGCGGCCCCAATCAGCCGGTTCACGCCGTCGTAAGTGTAGGCCGCCGGGTGGCTGAGGCCCGTGTTGGCGCTGTCGGCGTAGTAGTACCCCCCCACGTTGCCGTTGTTCGTCGTGCCCGTGGGCCACGCCGACGATGACTCCGAGCACCCGCTGGGCACGGTGTGCGCATCGTAACTGTACTCCCGGCAGGAGTCCGAGGTGTGGCTGCTGGACGTGCCCAGTTCGGCCACCGCCATTTGCATGCGGTTGTTGTACGCGTAAGTCTCCTGGATGTTGGTACACGCCGGCTGGCGCAGACACTCGCCGTTTAGTGTCTGCGATCCCGAAGGGACTTCGTCGGTTGAATTCAACGCACCCGATCCATACGGAGAATTGACGCATCCTGCCAATAGTAGAACCTCCAACTCGACCACGGCCAGTCGCCGGGAGAACTCACGAGGCCGCGCGTCACTGGGTTGTTGTGCATGTAATCCAATTTCTGCTGAAATTTGTAATCGGAGAAGACATCGAAGGGGTAAAAGCGGCGCTGCCAGAGGCGGTAGAGTGATTCATCGTGCACCGTGGAGGGCAGCCGCAGCCTGGCGAGCGTCTTCCGGCACCATGGATACCGAAGGTTTTCCCGAAGTGTTCTGATAATGCGCTTGGCCGATTCCTCCTTGAGCCCCTTCATAATCAGGGGAGTGGTTTCGGCGGGCTCGGGCTTGATCAAGATATGAAAATGTTCAGGCATCAGAACCCAACCGATGAGCAAAAAATGCAATTCCTGCCGCACCTCGTCCAGCCTCTGGACAAAGCAGCGGCGAAAGCGGTCGGAACGGAAAAGGGGCGTGCGGCGATAGGTGCTGGTAGTGATGAATTGCAGTTCGCCGGGACAGTAAACGCGGTGATAGATGGGCATGGCGCGGAAGAGTATACTCCCGATGGCATACGACCGGGAGAGAACGTCCCTTCGGGATCGCAGACACCAAACAGCGGGTGTCTGCGCCAGCCCCGTCAAATGTTTTTCGACCCTGCGTCACCCGCGTGCGGTGGTCGGGGCGTCCTCGCCCCACCGGGCCCACCCGCGCTGCGCTACACGCTCATTGAATTAGCTTGATTGTCACCCTGTTTGAGCGAACAGTCGTCTTGTTGTCTTCCTCAGTGCGACTAACCTCTAAAGTATATTGGCCGGGTACAGTGATCTCGTAGAGCTTGTTTAAGTCGACGGTTAGTGTGAATGATTTCCCAGGCTCCAAGGCTGACACAATTGAACTTTCCCTCATTGATTCAGGTTGATCATCCGGACGTAGCTCGTGCCGCAGTATTATCCGATGAAATCTCGTTATTCCAACCTCTTTCCCATCCTTTTCAAGAAGAAAATGAAAGGCGCGATACGCCGTATTGTCAGAAACTGCTCTCCAATAGACTTCGTTATCGCTGATATTCTTGACCGTGATTGCAATGTTAATGGGAGCGCTGAGGTGGAGTTGCTCAGGAGGAGTCGCGATTGTGAGCGAGTAGCCAGCGCTCGCTGGCCCCGAGCGTGTACCTGGGATGCTGGAAGAGTCCTGCGCAAGACAAGTAATCGCAGTGAACAGCGTAGCAAAAGCAAACCACTTAACCAATTTCATGGACTTTTCCTCCTCATTTGCACAATAAACGCATTCAATTCGATCTGACCACTTGGTTCGTCCATTCGGGAAAGCCGGCTGATTGTGACGCGCCCAGTGTCTGTACGGGACACCCATTGCTAGTGCTCAACAACCACGTCGTCCCATTTGTCTGATTTGAAAGTGTGTTGATAGCGCAACCAGACCAATGCCACGTTACAGAGCTGAGCGGAATAGGGATTGATGTGCAAGTGCTCGCTGTTGACTGGTACGTTGCGTTCGTTGAAGCAGGCGTGCACCCGGTTGGAAGTGCTGGGTCCCACATCAAAAACATGGCGGCGGTAAAGGACTCCCATCCTTCTCCATAGATGGAAGGCAAAGCAGTTGATGGCGTGTCATTTGTCGCTGTTGGTGATGCGTTGGCGTACGGGTATGTGTTGTCGATGCCACTCTCAGGAGAGGCCGGGGTTGCGAATGGGCCATTGCTGTTGATGTACTGATTTTGCACGCCGCCAATAATCTGAACCCAGGTAAAGGACTGATTATAACCAGGTGGCGGAGTCGCATTGCTCGTGAACGTGATCCCCACTTGGGTTGTACCCAGTGGAATTCCTGTGGTAGAGAGCTTGGGTCCCGCAAGGACTTGAACCCCTGATCCATCGGTTTTCATATTCGCTTGAAGGAGTAAATTGCCGGTAGGTCCGCCGATATTGAAGGTCGCAGTAGCGCTTGCTTTTTGTCCGTTGTTGAGCGTGTAGGTGTAGGTTACAGTTTCGCCGTTATCGCCCGGGTCGACCCAGTAGAAGGTCAGCGAATTCTGATCCAGCGGCGGATCATCGGCTTCTTGGCCGCCTCCAGTGGCGGAGGGCTGGCCAGTTCCAGCAGAATTCGTGAAGCCGCCGGTAATCGCCGATTGGTTCGAGAATGACCAAGTCTGGCTTTGAACACTATACCCATTTGGTGTTGGCACCGACAAGGCGATTTGCTGTCCCGCCACTACCGATTGCGTGGTGCTGGAAATGTTTTGCCCGTTGAACATGATCTGAGGGGTTGGCGCCGGCGCTGGCACGACCGTAATCTGGCCTTGGGCACTAAGCGATTGTCCCGGCGGCGCTGTGGGATTGCCTGCGCCGCCATAGCCGTGGACCTGGCAGTGCAGGTCCGCGCTACGATCCTCCCCTGCGCACGAGGTCCGCGCTACTCGCTCCGGCGTCGAAAAAGTTCGAGTAGGGGGAGCCTACCACTGACCACCCCAGGGAAACGGGGAAACGATGTCCTTTCGAGGACGTGAAAGAAAACGGTACCTGACACCGTCCTGTCCCAAAGCCGCGGACCTTGGAGTGCAGGTCCGCGCTACTTGCTTAAACCCGAGCTTCCAACGATTCGGACCTGGCTCAAAACGAACCATTTTGGTTACCTGGATCAGAGCGCGTTGTTGGTTGGGCGGCAAGCTCCCTTTTGGCCTCGGCGAGCCGCTCCTTCTCTACGTCGTTTAGGTCTTTTAGAAACGACTCGTATATAGCCGCGACGCGCTCAAAGTCTTTTGCTTCCCATGCGAGCGTGGCCTGGTGGCGCTTTGGAGCGTTGCGGTGCATTTCCTCCTCCCAAACGGTGTACGCCTCTCTATTCATTTTCTTGAGCGACTTGAACGCCTCGGGATCGCCTCGGAGGAACGGGCCTGCGTACCTCCGCACCAGTTCCGCCAGCTTGGGAACAAGCGTTTGCACAGCCTCTCGGGTCTCGGCGCACCACAACGTGTCCCCCACGCGCCAGCCCCTCACTTCTGGAGCGTGCGCCCAATTCAATATGCCTAGCAGAGTGGCCTGTTCTCGATCGTTATGAATCGGCCCTATCTCCACACCAAGGTCATAACCGCCCCTCGCGTGATAAACGTTTACATAGAATCGCCTTCTGAACGAGTACCACGGCATCTCGTACCGAACGAACGTCACGTCGGCCCGCACAAGGCGGTATCCGTACTCCCGCAAGAATTTGAAATTCTCAAGCACGGCCTCCCTGAACCCCAATTTCCAACGATCAGGACCTGGCTCAAATACGTACATCGCCGCCTCCTATCACTCCCCCGGGGGGAACCAATAGCCACTCCTGAGGTTCCACCCCGCGCTTTTCAAAACGTTTACCTCTTTCCCGTAGAAGCCGGTTAATTTGCTCTCGTCCCCTGGATATTTTAGGGCAGTCGCGTCCTTTATTGGTCGTCCTTCAGACATTTCTTGCTCCATCCGGCGAAGGTTTTGCGTCAAGTTGGCCGCTTCATTACCCTGGTCTGGGAGTGCAAGCTCACGCTCGCCAGCTCCCAAGTCCTGAAGGTCGGCCATCTTCCCTATCACCGGCTGACCTTCCAAGCCGAAGCTCATGGGAAGGGAGAACGAATCAATGAAGGCCCCGGCGCCAAATGATCCGAGAAAGCCGAAGGTGGCTCCGGCGAAGAAGTTCACGGGACCATTTGTTTGCTGGTATACGCTGCCAAGAACGGTCGCAGCGGAAGCAGAAATAGCAGGGTCAGCCGTAATACCTGCGCCGATGGTGTACTCCTGGCTGGTGTCGTATGGCGTGTAGCCGTACCCGACGGTCGTGCCGTTGTAGGTCAACGAGCTCATGTCAACCGTGCCAGCGACGTAGGTTTGTCCCTGACTACAGTCGCTACCGGCGGTCACCGTAACCAACGCCGAGCCCGATGCCTCCCCGACCGCCGAGATACAATCAAGGCCGTCCGGGTCCACGTTCGTCGTCGGATTGTTGCCGGCATAGGCGTACATATTCCAGGTCTGGGGATCACTGGGGTCAGCGCCGGCGTTGTCGGGGTCAACGGACATGAAGCGTCCTATGCTGGAAGAGTTGTAGCGCGCCCCGAAGTTGTCGTTGCCGGTTTCTGAGTCGCGTTCTTTGCCGGTGAACTTGTAGGTATTGCCGCTGCTGGAGGCGACGCAACGGTCCCAGCCGAAGGGGTAGAAGTCGCAATCGTCGAGCAGATTCCCGGCCGAGTCGGTGACCACTCGTGAGGACCCAAGCTGGTCGCCGAAATAGTAATCCACGTTTCCCGCCGCATCGCGCCGCGCTATCCGCTGGCTGCCGAAGAAAACATACTCGTCCGTAATATTCCCGGAAAGGTCGCTTTCCGTCAGCACCTCGCCCTTCGCCCCGTACCAGTAAAGTTTCCCACTCGATTTTTTCACCCGCTGGCCGCCGCCATCGTAGGTGTAAGTGTAGCTGCCCGCCACGGCGGAAACCATCTGGCCCTCGGCGTTGTAAGCGTAAGTGTGGGGATTGTTGCCGGAAGGGCACGCGTTGGGATCGAGCAGGTTGCCTGCCGCGTCGTAGCAGTAACCCACGATCCGATTCTGCCCGTTGGCGGCCACGCTGAAGCTCGGCGCGGCCCCCTGGGTCAAAGCGGTGGTCAGCAAGTTGCCCCACGGGTCGTAACCAAACGCCTGCCCCCAGGCATTCTGCCCTGTTGTTGCCTGCGTTCGCGCCAGCGTAATCCGGTTCAGCGCGTCGTAGACGAAAAACTGCGAGCGCGTGTTGTCTCGCCCGTTAAGGATGGCCTGCACGTTGCCATTATCCGCCGTCCCCAGCCCGAAATCATAGGCCAAGTCCAGCAGGTCTACTCCGCTGGCCGAGGAAGCTTGAATCCGCGAGGGCTGGAGGCGGGAGCTGTAGGCCTCGTTCAGGTTGATGTTGCCCCCTCCCAGCGCCAAAGTCACCAGCGCCCCTCCCGGCGTATAGCAAGTAGCGCGGACCTGTTTTTTAGGTCCGCGGTTCGTCCCAATTGTCCTGCCCCAAAGCCGCGGACCTTGGAGTGCAGGTCTGCGCTACTTGCTCTGCACGTGATAGTATCCCGCCGGTCTGCCGTTATTGCCAGCACCGGCCGGCCCAGCCGCTACCGGCTGGCCAGGAATATCTCGACGTCCGAGACCGGGACGGTCCACTCCGAGAGTGGTGTCCCCTCGTTGTTATGGGACAGGCGCTTTCCGATGAATCCGTACAGAAGCTCAATGTCGATGTGCGATCCTTCGACCTTGTGCTGACCGAAAAACAGCAACTGATTGTGGAACACTATTTCACAGTTAATCTTCCACATAGGCCACCAAACTAAATGGCTTGACTGGGATGGAGTTCGCATGTCAGTGATGAGCGCGGAGGGCTTTCCTTCCAATGCACGAAGAAGTGCCCCCTTCCACTGATTAACATATTGTTGCCCAGACCAAGTCCACATATGAGCAACAAATGTCTCCTTATGACTCCCGAGCACAAGCAATCCAACATGCCCTTTTTCTCCGGGCTCTGCTTCAACCAGCGGTTCGTCAGTAAGTCCAATCCAGAACATAGTTAGTTTCCAATCCGATTCAAATTCATGTCGTACGTCCCCAGGCGATTTCCTGAAGAGTCGAACATTTTCCAAGCCCCACCACTGTGCACATCGCGGTCAGCCGTAATGAAATTTCTTCCGTTCGTATATACTTTGTTCCCATGGGAATTGAAAGACGGGTCGTTTACTTCTTTGTCATAGCCGAGTTTCTTCGCTTGTTCTTTTGCCTCTTTATTAGTCATCCGCCTTCCGCTTGGCCCTCCCGGAGGGTTGGGCGATGCCGTGTTACTGACGCTGGGGGTGGCTGGGGTTGAGGCAGGAGGGTTGTTGCTTTTACTAAAAATATTACTTAGACAGTTAGTCTGATAGCACGCATAAGCCACCGCCGCCAGACCGACTCCAGCAACTACCAAGTCACCCGGACCCGATTCCGATCCCGCAACAACGGCCTCGCCCGCAGCCACGGCTACCATCGCGACGCTCGGGGCTGAGCCGGTTACAGTGACCGCGGGCGTGCTATTTTGCGCAGGCGAAAATGCCTCTTCGCAGGTTTGGCCGCCGCTACTATCATTGAACCAGTCCCCGTCGCTGCCTTGCACGCATGCCCGCCCATCGGGGTCAACGTTCGTCGTTGGATTGTTTCTCACATAGGCATACATATTCCAGGTCTGCGGGTCGCTCGGGTCGGCGCCGGCGTTGTCGGGGTCGACGGACATGAACCGGCCTAAACTCGATCCGTAATACCTTGCGCCAAAGTCGTCAAGGCTAGATTCACTATCTCGTTCTT
>JBKQVI010000215.1:0-24103 GCA_052139985.1 Terriglobia bacterium | reverse complement strand
TAGAAATGTTGTATTGCCAGACCTAAATGTAGAAACTCCAGGCGGCTGGCCAACCCCCGGTTGGCCCGCCGCCGTCTCACTCCCCCATAACGCCAAATGGGCAGCCGAATCCCCCGTCTCCCTGTGGCGTTCGGTGCTGACATTTCTCGACCGGGAAAAAATACTTGGCAAGCGCCGTGCTTCAGGCTGTTCCGACAGGACGGCGCTCACATTTGTCGACCGGTGAAAAATAGTTGGCAGCTAATGTGCCGTGGTCAGCGCCATGAACGGCAAGTGGGATCGTAAATTGGTCAAGGGTGAGGAGGCGGTTGGCAGTTCGCCTCTTATAGGCGAGTCACTCCGACCGCCACGGCAGCATCCCGTTGATTCTTATCGAGCATCGCAAGCGGGCTCCCCGGCCGCATGGCGAGTTCCACATAAAGCGCGTCGTAGGACGCCAAGCCATGTTGGCGGCAAAGGGCTTGAACATCTTGGAACACCCGCGCCAGAGAAGCGTCGTCGAGCTTGGGGCGCAAGGCGGAGAGATCGGCAAGAAAAGCCCGAGTTTGATCGGAGGAGATGCGCCCTTTCCTTTCATCGACGAGCGGCGAATTGAGGACCTCGGAGCACCAAAAGGCAGGCACCAAGTCTTGGTCCCTGCCTTCAGCAAGTCCAAGACGCTCATGGCGGCGGGAGTCCGCTCGTCGGGAAAACACCAGGACAGAGTGGAGGTCGCGGGTTCGAGTCCCGTCGTCCCCGCCAGCTACCTTAATTCAAGACAAACGCCTACGAGGCCGCACTCCATTGCGGATGTCACAACTAGCCACGTGGGTTCCGATATTCCCTGCAAGTTACAGAAATGATTGGTAGCGGGGGGGAGGATCGAACTCCCGACCTAGGGATTATGAGACTAAGCTGAAGTTTTGAGGGAGTTGCGTAACTCGCGTAACTCCCTTTTTCCATATACAGTTACCCCTCTATCTAGCGTACTGGAAGCTTGTTGAAAACGGCAGTTTTCGTAAAGTTTGGGCATAGGAGCCCAATGCAAAAGGACGAGGGAGAAAAGTTCGCATGAGCTTCCGAGTAGGGGCCAGACTTAAATTTCTTGTCCGCTTTGGTCAATTGGCGTCGGCTTATTGCTCGCAATAGTGCCGGAATTTGATTCTAGGGCCACCGACTCATAGGACGGCTAGTCGGTCGGGTATCTGCTCAGCGGACCAGACCACAGCGGGAATTCTCGCCAAAACTTGGGGAAGATTCCACTTTTGGGACCGCTTGTTACAGTTTTCGGAATCACAACGGTTCAAGGATTTGATAAGTCCTTTTAAATCAATGATTGTTATCTTGGCAATTTGATTGCTTGAATAGCAAGACGCCGATGTAACCGGAATCAGTCCGGCATCGTCCTACGCGTTGGCCCGAAGTTTTCGCCCAATCGGTTTTGGCCGGTTTGGGCGTTTTGCATTTTATGGGGTACTTGCGAAGGAGTTCCTTGGAATACTTCAGAGGAAGTTCCTGGGAGATGCCAAGGGGCTGTAGGTAGGAGGTACTAAGGGCCTCCGAGGAACACTCAGAGAGCGTTCTAACGCGGGGACAGTGTATCTCGGAAGGAGGGGACAGTATTTAGTGGGACCTGCTCACACTAGGGCAGGGGAAAGCGAGAATGAGACTCTGGCAGTCGGGACAATCCGTCTCGGCTGCCTTTTTTGTTGGAGGTTAAAGCAATCGACGGTCAACAACATCAAGGTAGCAATGAATCCGGTAGGTGTACGAAGAAAGAATCCACAAGGAGGAATTTGAGACATGTCCGAACAAGTAAATGAAAGGATCGAACAAACGCTTGTGGAAGATGAATCGCCACAAGCCAACCATCAACCGTCCAATTTCGATGCCGACGTGTTTCCGCCCACGAAACTACAGGAACCTGTTTACTGGTTGCGTGAGGGAGTCACGTGGACAAAAGAGAAGACCGAAGGCTTCACGTTGTTGCTAAAACGGTGGGTCTACAGCAAGTGGGTGCGGGCTCTTAAACCAAGCCCCGTCTTTCCAAAGGAAATACTTGTAGGGTCTCTAGGTGAGTTGTCCCACGTGTTGGCTCGCGAGACAGAAGTACCGGAAGAATTTGTTTTTGCTGCCTCGCTCACTGTCTTAGGGGCCATCTGCGCGGGGCGTCTGAAGGTGAATGCAGCGGTTGCCGCTGAGCCAAGACTCTACACTGTGCTACTTGGGAAGTCCTACACGGACAAGAAGAGCACGGCGCTGAGAAAGGTCTTCGAGTTCTTCGCGCCGAAAATGGGCAACGTGGAAATCTTACGTGGTGTCGGAAGTGCAGAGGGCCTTGCCAGGGAATTTCGAGAGCACGCAAACATCTTGCTCGCCTTCGATGAATTCCGGGCCTTCTTTGAAAAGGCTAAGGTGCAAACCTCAGTACTCTTACCGATGGTCACTTCGCTATTTGAGGCTAATGAGTGGGATAACCCAACAAAGATGTCAACCGTTTCCGTTCGCAACGCACGCTTATCTCTTGTGGGTTGCTGCACAGAGGAAATATACGAGCGGCTTTGGTCTACCGAGGCAATCGGCATCGGCTTTCTTAATCGTTTGTTTGTAGTGGGGGCTGACCGGAAAGAAAGGGTGTCCTGGCCGGAGCAACCCAACGAAAGGGAGCTGGCCAGAATTCGAGAAAGGGTCAGCGCTCAGATTGAGAATTTGCCGAAGACGTTCGACATCGCTCCAGACGCACGGGCTCTGTGGGATGTTTGGTATCACGATCTCCCCGATAGCGTCCATGCCAGACGCTTGGATACTCTCGGATTCAGGTTAATGGCGATTCTCGCGCAAACAATGGACAAAGCCGCTATCGACTTGGAAGTTGTTGAGGCCATCGTTCGCCTTCTCAAATACGAGTTGGCCCTTCGGACTGCAACCGACCCAGTTGACGCCGACGGCAATATTGCGAAGTTGGAAGAGAAAATCCGAAGACAACTACGGTCGAGGGGGCCACTATCTGGACGAGACCTGCGCCGCTTTACCCACGCGAAAAAAGATGGGCTCTGGGTATTTCAGCAAGCTGTGAAGAATCTCACGGTAGCGGAAGACATTGACTGGGACAAAACCGAACGCAAATTCAAGCTGATTAGTTCGGACTAGCCGTCGCCAAAACTGTCGCCACAGGCCCTTTACAGGCTAACTCTAACTGGATTAGTAGGTTAGGGGGAATCTTGAGAGGGAGAGGAAAATAGATAGGGGGTAGTACTCTCCCTTCTCTTCTATATTTATGAAATAAAACAACTTAATATCAAAAATTGGGTTGCGACAAAAGTGGTGACACTCCATGTAGCGTCGGGGCGCGGAGTAGAAGTGTGCCTTGGTTCGTCGCGAGATGCCAGAGTGTCCTATGTATACCATGATGTTTAAGTAAATAAAGAAGTTGACCGAACTTTTCCTGCTTGAAGGTATGCGGGAGAGGGTCAAATTTCCCCCCACAATTTGGGTGGAAATCCCCCTAAAGTCTCCGTTGGAATGTGGCGTTTTCTATCGCGGAATATGGGGATACCGGGGGAATGGCGAACAAATGCGAAATGGACAGCGAAGTTGAATGTTTTTGAACAACTTAAGTTAAAGGTGAGCCCCCCAAAAGTGGGTTTTGGGTGGCCGAGAGGCGCACAAGGCGTCTGTCAGCCCCTAATCACATTACTCACCAAGCATCCACCGACCAAGACTTCGAGCCCCAAAAGTGAGAACCGTTCCGATGCATAAATTCCCGAGCGCTGGCCAATCGGCGTGCTGGATGCTGGCAATGTATCCTGTCGGGACAACCCCAATGCCGAGGATGGCTAGCCCAATGATTAGCCCGAGGCGGCCCCAGTAGTGGAGGGTTGCGACTGCTCCATATAACCACAGCGATAGGCCGAATAAGAAGGAAACTAGGTACAAGCAGACCCCAGCCCATGGGCGAGTTCTGGCTGGGATGGCTAACGGCAAGAGGATGAAAACGCTAATCGGGATGGCAAAACCCACCAGATGGAATATCGCCGGAAGCAACTTTGCTGTTGCCCATTCTACGCCAAGGATGAATACTACCGGCAATGCGAACAGCGCCGCCATGATCGCTAAGCCCATCCCCACTTGGCCGACCTTCTTTAGTGTCTCTTTCATCGGATATCCTTAGACAGAGCTTCATTGTTTGGTGCCCTTTGCCTCCACTATATTCCAGCCCCATTTTTGGCCTGCTTCGGGCCGAGAATCCAAATCCGTCTGGAATCTGGTCGTTGTTAAAGGGTCCGCAGAGGATACTCTCCTAATGCGGTACCGTCTCCGAATTTCGCCTTGTTGCTTGCTGGATATCCAGAATTCGACTGTTATTTCATTCACCTTCCAGTTCGACGCGTTGTACAAGTTTATCTCAAGCAGTAAATAAACAATTTCTGCCGTCCCCGATAGCTTCTGGAGTTCCTCGGGCGGCAAAACTTGTTCCTCCAGCTTGGCCGAGTTCGACCGAGCCTCCGCAGCCGTGTCAACCCATCCACGGGGGTAGAGAATCTCCGTCTTTCCTGAAAACCTATCAATACGAACCGGGAACGAGACGCCTTCCTCCAGATTTACCCGGTCATAGCGGTAGCGAGTTGGCCAGTCAAACCATGCAAAAGCGAACGCTGCTAGACTCAGGACGAGGAAAAACAACCAACCCACGATTCCATTGCGTTTCGGGTCAGAGAGACTTTTGGTATTAGAATTTGTGAGATTCTCTGGGTCAGTCATGCTTCACCCATTGCGGCTTCTTAGAAGAGGATCGGCTACAGCCTCGATGATCGGGTCAGAACCGGCCAATGGAGGCCGTAATCCCATTCGGTGGAGTCCGTAACCATACTACGGCAGACTTGCGCGTGACAAGGTGCTTTTGTGCCTACGTTACGCCAAAAGTTTGGCCAGCGGATACTTGGGATTCGCCGCCAAAAAGGAATGACTCAGGAAAGGTTCGCGGAAGTGTTAGATATTTCCGTGGATTTTCTCAGCTTGATCGAGCGCGGCATCAATGCCCCGTCATTTGAAACTCTCGAAAAGATGGGGAAAAGGCTGAGGATGGAGCCACGAGACTTGTTTGATTTCAGTGGGAGTTTATAGGTTCGTTACCTCGCAGATATCGAGCGAGGAAAGGGACTTGTGAGAGAATCAGATACCTACACGTCCTTAGGCAACCCTTTTCCAAGGTTGCAAGCCCTCAGACCGCACTATTCAATATCCGCTACTTTTTCTAAAACTCAAATCCGTGTCGGGGCTGAGGGTCCCATCTCAGGGCGAATTGTCCCCAGCCGGAAGCCTAAACTCAGCGGATATTTTCAAATATGCACACATACTCATTTTAATAATGCTATCTCAATGTAAATATATCTTGGTTTGGCAATCAAAAAGCATTATTGACAGGCGGAACCAGTGATTCTATAAGTGAGGCTGCAAGATCAAATCGGGCCACTAAGTAGCGCTAACTACCTAATGGCCCTAACTCACATAGGAGGAGTAATCTCCCATGCAGGCTAAGCCTACCTTACCATATTCCCGCAAAAAAGAAGTTCAACGGGAAGCGCTGACACGAGCCATAACAGGCCAGTCGCTCAGCAATTACCCCGCGATATTCCAGGGCTTTTCGGCAATGGGTATCTCGGAAGATCAAATCAAACCGCGTGAGAACGTGTTCAGTTATCAAGCATGGAAAGCGCTGGGCAGACACGTCAAGCGTGGAGAGCATGGAATAAGGGTTGCGACTGTCCGAGATTTTCGCAAGCAGGTTATCGACATAGAGACTGGGGAAAAGAAAGAGGAAGCCTACAGCGTGCCATGGACAGCAACGGTCTTTCATGTTTCTCAGACTGAGCCCGACGATCAACACGGGTTTGAGAATCCAACGGTCTTAGCTAATCCCTTGACAGCTTAGGGCTCGTTTCGCGCTATGCCCGATCTACGCCCGACCACGCGGCAAGCTGAACCGTGAAATCAGCGGGCCGCGTTGGTTTCGGGCAGACGGGCTGCACATGAGTTGATTCGTTTAGACCCAATCCGTTTAGAAAATTCAATGCGAGTGATCGCACCTAGGAGGGAAACCACCATGAGTGAACCGCTAGAGACTGAGAACAAGGCGAAACGTGCTCGGGGTACGGGCATGATCTACCAGCCGTCCAATAGCAAATTTCTTTGGCTTAAGTATTACGATAACGGGGTATGTCATCGGGAATCGTCACGAACTGCCGACCATCAGAAAGCAGAGAAGATGCTCAGGCAGAGACTCGGGCAAATTGAGAGTGGGACGTTCACTGGTCATCAAATTGAGAAGACCCGTGTCAGTGATCTAGGCGAAGATTACCTGCTGGATTACAAGGTTTCGGGCAAGCGTGCTTATGTATGGGCTGAGCGACGATGGCGCAAATACCTAAGCCCGCACTTCGGACAAATGCGTGCTCGGCAACTCACCACAAATCACATTAACGAGTATGTCAGGCATCGGCAAAGCCAGGGCGCCTCGAATGCGAGTATAAATCGGGAATTGGCATGTCTGAAAAGGGCATTCAACTTGGGGTATCGCAGCACACCCCGAAAGGTCCCATTCGTTCCTGCCTTCCCTCGATTGGCAGAGTCAGCGCCGCGAACGGGATTTGTCACGGATAAGGAGTACACGCAATTGACAGCACACAATCCTCCGGTCTGGCTCCGTGGGATGCTTGCTCTCGGGTACAACTTCGGATTCAGACGCGGGGAATTGCTCGCAATGCGGGTTTGTCAAATCGACCTTCTCAGCAGCACGATTCGACTGGACAGGGGAACTACAAAGAGCGGCGAACCTCGGCTTGTCAGCTTCGAGGGTCTTGCCGATGTCGAGGTACTGCTTCGTGAATGCATACAAGGGAAAGAATCGGGAAGTTACCTGTTTTCTCGGGACGGACAGCGTATCGTGGATTTCCGGGGCGATTGGTACGCGCTATGCGTTGAAGCAGGGCTAGGGCATCTCCGCTGCCCTCTATGCTCAAACCCGGTAGACCCTAAACACGATTGTCAAACCTGCACAAAGCATTGGGATTTGCATAGACTCAAGTATGTTGGGTTGTTTTTTCATGATCTCCGCAGAAGTGCTGCCCGCAATCTGGTAAGGGCGGGCGTGCCTGAGCGCGTAGCAATGGCAATCACGGGCCACAAGACCCGCTCAGTTTTCGACCGCTACAACATCGTAAGCGAGGATGACTTGAGGCAGGCAGCGCAGAGCATTGCCCGTCGCCGAACCGCCTATGCCCAAGTCGGGCATACGGACGGGCATATTAGGGAAGAGGCTGTCAGCGCAATTTCTTCTAAGCCCTTTTGAATCTGGTAGCGGGGGGGAGGATCGAACTCCCGACCTAGGGATTATGAGACCCTCGCTCTACCACTGAGCTACCCCGCCGAGTGCTTCCAGCTAAATTCGCGAGAGGTCACGCTGCAAACCATAGTAGGGTATTCCGTTGCAGAAGGTCAAGAAGACGTGCCGCACGGTGTTGTGAGGCTGCTTGTCTAAAAAGCCGGAGGGGGCGATTTTTCCGTTCCGGTTGGGGGGCCTTCTACCCGATCAAAACGGTAGGAAGGCCGAGAACGATGGTGCCCCCGTGTGCGGTCAGATCGCCCATGCGGGCGGCAGGCAGGCTTCCGACCAGGACCGTGAAGGAGCCAAGCACGATCACATCGGGTGGACCGACGCACGTCGCCATATCGGTCACGCGAGCTTGGGGCAGGCTTCCCGTGAGAACAGTGATGCAGCAAGGAGGCAGTATCGGACCACCCACGTGCGGGACAATGGCCGTAACCATGGGGCAAACATGCATGTCGGAAGCTCTAGCGGCGGGCTGTCCCATCTTCATTCTCCCTGTCGACGATCAACCTTCACTGTTGGGCTGGTTGCTGCATCCGAGCCATCAGGGCCGATGCCTTTTGCATAAACACAAGATACTTTTCCTTGGACTTCTCTGGTTCTTTGACCACTCCTCCGAGGAACACGGCGGCGGACACAATTTCGGAAGTAGCGTGTTCCGGGGGCGGCACAGCTTGGAGGTTAGGAGGAGCCATGCTCGGACCCGCGAAAAACACCGCCATGGCCAACAAGCCGGAAGGGGTCTTGGGGTCTTCCGCATCCGCAATTTCCTTGGCGGCCCAGCGATTCTCCTCATTGGGGGCTGACACCCATCGTTCCGCGGCAACCTGAACTTTGGGAAGGGGTTGGTCTTTTTGGCTCGTCAGGATATGCCGCATGCAAAGGCAGCCCCACCCGATCGCTTCCCGCTTGGGAAGCAGGTAAGCAACCAGACGGATGGCATCACGAAACAGTTCTTTTTTGATCAACAGACCGATGAATTCCTTGGTCGTGAAATCATCGGTCAGCAGAGTTATGGTTTCATCGCCCAACTTGGCGCGGTCGCAAAGCTGTCGCAGCGGCGATGCCGGTGTTTTCTCTACTCCATCACTGCCCATATTTGCGCCTGTCTCGCGAATCAATTTCGAAGAGTATCAGTCGATACCCGGGAACTCGTCCGATTGTACACCGGTCCGCCCTCCCAGGATGAATCCATCCTCAGTTGATCATGGTGATAGCGCCTTTGCACTGAAGCATGGCATCGGCATTCACCTGGGTTATGAGTCCCTTAATCTGAGTCTGGACCTGACCCTGCACGGAAATCATCATCCCTTTGATCGTCACCCCCATCTGGTCAATCGTAACACTGCTCTGCCCCACCTTGAGCGTGATCGACTGCATGGCCTCGGTGGAGCTGGCCCCTAGATCCAGCTTCGTAGTTTGATTTCCCATCGAGATCTTCAATGAATCATTGCCCATGCTAATCTCAACGCTGCGGTTACCCGTTTTGATCTTGTGGTCGTCATTTCCCGTATCAACTTCAACCAGACGGTTCCCAGTCTTAACCGTAAGCGTTTCGTTGCCCGTGGTGACAGTGTGGGAGCGGTTGCCCTGTTTTATTTCGACCTGTTCATTCCCCTTAGTAACGGTCTCGGTCCGGTCATTATCGACCGTGATGGTCTGATCGTTCATGACGTGGGTGTCTTCATTGTTCTGGACCCGCACCGCCATGTCTTTCTCGGCGCGCATGTAAAAGACTTCCGAACCCTTCGTGTCGTCGAAGGCCAGCACATTCGCATCGTGTTCGCCCCCGCCCTTCGTGCTGTGCGTGCGCCAACCGCTAACATTCATTTTGTCGGGCAATGCGCCGGGGGTTGTCTGGTCAGCGTTGTACACGCGTCCGGTAATCAGAGGTTGATCGGGATCACCTTCCAGAAAATCCACGATGACCTCCTGACCGATCCGCGGGAGGAACATGGCTCCCCAACCCTTGCCGGCAAATAGCTGCGACACACGCATCCAACAGGAGCTGTTCTCGTCCTTCGTTCCTTCACGGTCCCAGAAGAACTGCACCTTAACCCGCCCGTACTTATCCGTGTAGATCTCTTCGCCCGAGGGGCCCACAACCACCGCAGGCTGGGGTCCCGAGACAACGGGGCGGGGCGTCAACCGAAGCGGCCGAAACGGAACGGAAGCGGGAATACATCGGAAGGAATTGGAGTATTGGTCCTCCAAGGCGCCCTTCGCCGAGCCATAGGAAGTGGTCCCGGCGCTATGCTCAATGTCCGTTAGGAGGTAGGACGTGTTCATGTCGTCGCGAAAATGCTCCGTCAGCGTAAACTTGTACCCGCTCACCATGCTACGGGCGTCGCTGGTGCCGTGGACAACCAGGTGCACGGCTTCCTCTTCCTCCATCCGGATCTTCGTCAAGGATTGCCCATCGCTATGGCTCAGGTACTTTCCGGGATAATCGTAGGTATCGAATTTGCTGTTTCCGCCGACGCTGTCAATGGTGGCGGTGGTCGCCAGAAGGCTCGCGCTGGGGGTTTCAAAGTTGTAGTCCGTGAGCGTGCTCTTGCCTGTCCGTAGCTCCTGCTCGGCATGCCATCCGGTCACCACATCCTCGCCGATCACAGCGGGGGTCTCGATGTAGAATCGGAATTGGTTTTGGCCCGAACAATCTGCATTCGCGCTGGGATCGTCGCCCATCACCAGCGTGTGTTTGCCGTCCTCGTGTTGAAAAAAGTAGTAAATACCGTACTCTTCCATGAGCCGCGAGACAAAATTGAAATCCGTTTCGCGATATTGAACACAATACTCCCGCGCTTGGTAGGTCCCTTTCGTCGAATCGGTATAATCGGTGTAACCCAAATCCGTAAAGATCTTCTTAATGATGTCGGGGATGGTCATGTTCTGGAAGATGCGGCAGTCCGCCGTGCGTGTCAGGAACCAAAGCCAGGGGACCATTTCCGCATGATAGGAGCAGAAGGTATTGTCCGCGGCCCCCTGGCCAAAGCGGCTGATAACTCCGCTGAAATATCGGGGAGTCGCGTCCGCTTGGAAAAGCGAGATGGTCACGCTTTTCCCGATAATTTGGGTGTAATCAATGTTTTGGTCTTCGGAAAGAAGATCCAATTCGAAGCGAAAGAGACGCGATATCCCTTCCGAACCCCGAAAGCCTTTCAGGAGGAGCTTGTCCGCTCCCAACGGTGTGGTGATCTTGAAGAGGGTAGTATCGCCGTGTACGAAGCTTGTTCCCATGACTTCGCTCCTCCTGTTTGCGTATCAATCAGTTGTACACAAACGCCCCGTCGGCCCCGATGCCAACGTGGATACTTTCAACCTTCTCGCCCTCGGCCATTCTCCCCAACAACTGCCGGGAAATATCCGGCAGCAGGGTGTTGGTGAGAATGTTATCGACATTCCGGGCGCCGCTCTCAACTTCCGTGCAGCGGCTGGCCACGGTGTCGATCAGCGCCGAATCGGTGGTCAAGCGAATCTTGTGGTTCTCTTCGATGCGCTTCCGGATTCGCCCCAACTTCAATTCGATGATCAGCTTCAAAGACTCCTCGCGGATCGGATAGTACGGAATCAGTACCATGCGGCCGAGAAAAGCCGGCTTGAAGATCTTATTCAACTCGGGCCGCATCGCTTTGACGATTCCTTCCGGCGTGGGCATGGTGTCCTTATCGGCGCACAGCTTCATCATCTGATCGGTACAGGCGTTGGAGGTGAGGATAATGATGGTGTTCTTGAAATCGATCTCCCGGCCCTCGCCATCCTCCATATGGCCTTTGTCAAACACCTGATAGAAGAGTTCCAAGACGTCCGGATGCGCTTTTTCCACCTCATCGAGCAAAACCACCGAATACGGGCGCCTGCGGACCGCCTCCGTCAGGACACCGCCTTCCCCGTAACCGACATATCCGGGCGGTGAGCCCTTCAATGTGGAAACGGTGTGCGCTTCCTGAAATTCCGACATGTTGATAGTAATCAGGTTGTGCTCACCGCCATACAGCAGGTCGGAGAGCGCCAGGGCCGTCTCCGTCTTTCCCACACCGCTAGGACCCACCAGCATAAACACGCCGATAGGTTTGTTGGGGTCATCCAGGGCGGCACGCGAAGTCTGCACACGTTGGGCGATCATGTCCAAGGCGTGGTCCTGGCCAATCACGCGCTTGCCCAACAGCGAGCTGAGTGAAAGCACGGTGGAGATTTCATTTTTCAGCATCTTTCCCACAGGAATGCCGGTCCAGGCCGAGATGACCTCGCCCACAATTTGGGCGTCCACCGCCACTCGCATCATGGGAGTTTCACCCTGCAAGGCGGCAAGCTCGGCTTCCACCTTGGCGAGTTCGGCACGCAAAGCCGCGGGGTCCGCCGGCGGGGCGGGCTCGGGTACCGTGGCAGGAGCGGCAGCAGCGGCGCTAGCAGCCGCGGCGGGTGTCGCGGTAGGAGCCGCCGCCGGCGCAGGTACCGGTGCAGCAGCGGGAGCTACTCCCGAAGCGCCCTCGATTTGAGTGTGGAGATCCCTGATTTTCGTTACGAGCTCGTGTTCCTTAATCCAGCGCTCACGGAGAACCTTGAGGCGGGCCTCGACCTCGACCTTTTCTTTCGCGATCTCCGCCAGACGCTCGGCGTGATCGGCGCCAATGGCCGTCTCGCGCTCCAGGATGACGCGCTGAACTTCCAAATCGTCAAGTTGGCGTCCCGCATCTTCGATCGCGGGCGGCGTGGCGCTCTGCCCGAGGGCCAAGCGCGCACAAGCGGTATCCAGAATGCTCACCGCTTTGTCGGGCAACTGCCTTCCCGCCAGATAGCGATGGGAAAGCCGCACGGCAGCCGTCAGTCCTTCGTCCATGATGCGAACTTTGTGATGCTTTTCCAGCGAGGGAACGATTCCGCGCAGCATCACCGAGCATTGCACCTCGACCGGTTCCTCAACCTTGACCACTTGGAACCGCCGCGCCAGGGCAGCGTCTTTTTCAAAGTACTTCTTGTATTCGGACCAGGTGGTGGCGGCGATGGTCCGCAATTCGCCGCGCGCCAAAGCCGGCTTCAACAGGTTGGCGGCATCATTCTGTCCTGCCTGGCCGCCGGCGCCGATCATGGTGTGGGCCTCGTCGATAAACAAAATGATAGGCACGGGAGAAGCTTTGACTTCTTCAATCAGGCTCTTGAGGCGGTTCTCAAACTCGCCTTTGATGCCCGCTCCGGCCTGGAGCAGCGCCAGATCGAGACTGCGGAGCACAACGTTGCGAAGGGGAGGCGGAACGTCTCCCTTGGCAACGCGGATCGCGAAGCCTTCCACCACGGCAGTCTTGCCCACGCCTGCCTCACCGGTGAGTATCGGGTTGTTCTGCCGGCGGCGCATCAGGATATCGATAATCTGGCGGATTTCCAGGTCCCTTCCCAGAACCGGGTCGATTTTCCCGGCCTTGGCATTCTCGGTGAGGTTGACCGTGAATTGATCGAGATTGGCGGTCTTACCGGCGCCTGCCGGGCGAGGAGCCCCCGGCGCTCCTGCTGGAGCGCCCACCGGCTCAACCATATCTTCCTCGGACCGCTCCATAATGGAGAGGAAGTCCTTGCGGAGAACCTCCGGCTCAATCTTCTGGAGTTCCTTGCTGACATCGCGAACGAGCCGGCTAAGCTCATCATTCGTCATGAGAGCCAAAACCGTGAAGCCGGTTCGGATCTCCCCGGAACCAAAATCGATGGACCCGATCGTCCAGGCCTCGGTCAACATTTTTACCACCGTCGGGCTCAGCGTCGGGTTGCGCGCATTGCCCTTCTTAAGTTTGTCCAGGCTCCGATTCAGCTCTGCGGTAAGGCGCGATTTGTCGATGCCGAAGCGATTCACAATGCCGGCAAAGTCGCCGTCCGGCTGGTCCAGAAGCTTGAGCACGTAATGCTCGACTTCAATGTCGTAGTTCGTACGAGACAGGCACAAGCCGGCGGAAGCCTCCAAGGTCTTCCGGGTGTACTCATTGAGTTTTCCGATCAGTGATTTCAGATTGATGCTCATGTGCATCTCCTTCCCAGAGCTGAAGTATCGTTTCCGATGCGTCGATTTTCATGGGCTGCGTCTTGATATAGGTATGCCAGCCGAGTTGGGGAGCTTGCTCTCCTTCGGCGCCCAATTCACATGGTGGCACTTCCCTGCGGTCCAGAATCAGTTGAATCTCAAAATCA
Organism: Terriglobia bacterium; assembly: GCA_052139985.1. Classification (GTDB taxonomy): domain Bacteria; phylum Acidobacteriota; class Terriglobia; order UBA7540; family UBA7540; genus Bog-366. The sequence goes on along the minus strand of JBKQVI010000215.1, from coordinate 10,563 downwards.
AATTCCCCGTTGGAAAAGAACTTAGTCAAAGACCGGAGGGATTCGAAGGCAGAGCCTTGCGGCAGGAAATCCTGGTATTGGTCCAAGGACAAGGGCCCCATTTTAATGCGGACCCGGGCTGTCTGGTCCCACACCTCATCACCCACCACCGCGCCGAATCCTAATTGCTCCGATTCGCCGAGTCCGCCCTCGAGAGCCGTTTGCGTCTGCCGGTCAAGCGGATACCAGCCCCCGGCGAATTGTTCCACTTCCACGGGAACCTCAAAATAATCGCTGAGAAGATTCCGCAGCGCCTCCGCGGATCGTGGACGTTGCGCCAGAAGTCCCGAGTAATACAACAGAGAATCATCGACAACCGGGAGCCGGTCTTGCAAACCCGGGGTCCCGAGGCCAATCAAATCCAACATATGGTGGGAAAAAGGGTCCAGACCTTCGCGCTCATAAGCGATCGAGAACCGGTATTTTTCCCAGGCCAGGTAAAAGAGCGAAATAATCCGATGATTGAAAATATCGAAGAAATCGGCCGCGGCATCGTCGCCCGCGCGCAGCCGGTCCGCCAACAATGACGTGTAGGTCAGGGGCAAGACACCTTCCGGCCCGGTCAAACCCATGAAGTTGACCTTCATCCGCCCGGGACCCGCTTGGGGCCATTCGAGCGACTGCACCTCGCTAGCGGGAAAACCCAAGGTGGAGTTTGCCACGAAGCGAACCACTTCGGCGCTGGGAGGGCTGAATCTCCCCACCGGCGACTTGCCCGGAAAGAGTCGCTCCAGCAAGTGCACCGCCTGAAAGAACTCGAAGAGAAAAGGTTCCTCCCGAAGTTCGATTTCCGCTGTGGAGGCGCTCACATCAAAATTGCCTGGCCTGCCCGTGGTGGCCATTCCTTCATTACCCCCCTGCGCTGGCGAGTCTTAACAACGAGTTGGCTAAAGCTGTTGAGCGAAGCGTACAGACCCAGGAATTGCTCGATAACCGCGGCAAACAGATATACGCCTCCGCCCGAATAATCTTCTTCGTCAAATTCCATTTGTATCTGGGTGCCGCGGGCGAAGGAAATTCCGCTTTCGGAGTTGATGCGCGCAAAGTGGCGCTTGCTCCTGATACTAGCGATTCCCGAGATTTGCTTGTCCAGATCGGCGGAATCGGAAAAGTTATAGAGACGCAAAACCTCCTGCAAGGCTTCCCTGCCCTCCTCGACAATCGAGAGGTAATTCATCGACAGATGGGATATCAACCTCCACAGCGCATCCCGCCCCATGGGGGGCCGGAGCGTTGGGGTAGGTTTGCGCAGGGCGACGGCGCCCTTGATCGAGCCGATGCCCTCAACCTCAAAGTCACCGCTTTCGTTCCCAAAGGGCAGGCGGGAGGCCATGTCACGATTGGTACAGGAACAATGGGCCGTGATCACCTGGGTGTTGGGCAACGAGGTGTGCATGGAAAGATCGACCAGAAATAAGGACACTTCCGAACCTTCGTCTCCCTTGCGGCCGGAAGGGCGCCGCGTGGAGTACCAAAACGTTTGGTTCTTTTCCCGCAGCGTCCGGTGCCGGTAGGAATAGAACGGCTCATAATGGGTGAGCTCGTGGGTAATCGGGTCTGTGCTGACGATATCGTCGATGGAGAAAACCTCGGTGGCCATTCTCCGCCGCGCATCGGGAATCACGGGATACTGTGACCGCCTCTGGGTCAGCATGATCGGCTCGGCAGTTTGAGGAAACAGATTAATAATGGGGGAGGCTCCCAGAAGAATCGCCTTCGACGTAACTCCTACGGACAATCTTTGCTGCCGCTGCTCGGCTTCAAACGGCGCGATGAGAAAGACGATTTCCGCTCGTCCACCCGTGATCGCTCGCAACGGCCGTTCCAGGTCGTTAAGCTCAAAAAAGAAGAATTTCTCCGGAAACGAGAAATATTCCTGGAGGAGCCGGTAGCCCTGGAATGACCTGCGCGGGTAAGGCAACACCGATTCGGATTCAGAAAACCCCATCGGCCGGAGGGACGTTACGCTGAGCGGGTGGGAGGGCCGCTTGGGGTTGTCGGGGTCTCGCACAATGATTTGCCGGCAATTGTTGGCGAGCAATTCGTACAGCGTGTTCACCACATCGCCTTCCCCGTTCAGATAGAACCGCAGGGACTGTGTTTGGAGCTTGTCGAAGCTGACATCGGAAAAGCAGCGCAGTTCCACCCGCAGCGCTGCGACGGCGTCGGGCGCGCGCAAGGGGGGATTGAGTTTGTCGGGAGTTACCCATCGTGCGTCGCTGACGTCAAACGGCCAGAGGGTGGCATCGTAGCAGGTCCGGAATTTGCAGGGGACACCATCCACCGGCCGGGAATAGAGGATGGAATCGCGGGGAATCGTAAGACCCGACGTGAGTTTTCCTTGCTCAGGATCCAGCCGAAACCGCGCGACCGTCATCGAAGGGATGGGCCGAAGAAAATGGGGATAAAGGACGTTGAGCAAGCCCTCGGTAATCTGCGGAAACTCATCGTCGATTTTCAGATGAACCCGAGCGGCGAGAAGGGCGAAGCCCTCGAGGAGCCTCTCCACGTGCGGGTCGTCGCAACGGTTCACGTCCAGTTGCAGGCGGGCGGCGATCTTAGGGTGCTTATCGGCGAACTCCTTCCCCATCTGACGGAGGAAGGTGAGCTCGTTCTCGTAATAGTCGAGAAGATCGTCCCGCATTCTATGTGCTCTTGACCTTGTATTCGCCGCTACTGGGATCTAACAACGTGTCGAAGAAAACCGGCTCCGGGGCCGGATCCATGCGCAGCAGACCTTCAATGTTGAAGTGAATGCCGCGCACTTCATCCGTAGCAGGCTCGATGGTGACCTTCACAGCCATCAGCCTGGGCTCAAAGAAGAGAATCGCGTTTCTGACGGATTTCGTCAGGAATTCCTGGTCCTTGGGCGATCGCAGGTAAAGGCTCGTGGTGTCGCGGACGCCATAGTTGTAAACCGACCGCTCTACCTCGCGCAAAGATTCCGGCGGCTCTTCGATGGTGCAGCGCGAATTGAAGAGCCACTCCAAATCCCGCCTGAGCGCGGCTTTCAATTCCCGAATCGATTGGGATCTCGACAGGGGGGGCTCAAGTTTGCGGTCCGGCTCCTGATCGATGAGTCGATCCAGCACCGACAACGTTACTGGGCCTTCCTTATCGATGGGTGGCATCAGCTTCCAAGAGAGGTAATGGCCTGAACCGGGTCGAGGCGGACGACCTTATGGAAAAGTCTTAACTTTTCCGAGTCGTCCGCCTGGACTCTTTGGCTGTTCTTTATGATCATCACCAGGGCTTTGGCAATCGTCTTAGGATTCTCCCAAGTCTCCAGGTGATTGTTCTCAATGCTTGCCGCCAGGTCTTCAATGATGGGCTGGGCGACCTCCGTTCTCCCGGCCGCCATGCAGATTTCGGCAAGCTGGAGTTTTCGGAAGAACTGGCCTCTTCCCGTGAGCTGCCTTTCGACTTCGTCCATCATGGCGGCGATGGCTTTTTCCGTTTGCCCGGCCTTCAAGGCCTCTTTCGCCAGCTCGTAGCTGTCCACGAATCTTCGGTGCCAGCCGGGCGCCGAGTGGTTTTCAATGACCGGAGCGCCGGCGGTAGGCGCGGTTTCCTCGACAGGTGCACCGTCCGGCACGGGAATGGGTGTTTCCGCGGCCAACTCCTGCAGCCAAGCGCGGGTTTCACCGTTCGCGGCCGGGGTATCGTCGAGCAGACTGACCTCCAGCACTTGCGGCACATCGCGCACCAGAGTTTTCAGTTCGCTGCGAATGGCGAGGGCGACGCCGGCATACTCGCTGCCCAACCCGGCACAGGCATCCACGGTGAACTTCTGCAAATCCAGCCATCCGCGGCTACACGGGAGCGACATGGAGTTTTCCGTAGTCTCCAGCAGTTCGCTCCACTTCCCTTCGATGGCCAGTCGCTTGATATGCTGCCGGAGCTCGGTGGGCGGGCCCTCCAGAAGGGTCGAATCCTGCTTGCTCAGGGCGGCCCGAAGTTCGCCCCAGCGCAAACCCCGCATCATCAAGAAAGGCGCGGGGCTGAAGGGATCGAGTTTGCGCAGGGCTGCGGCGGCGCGCGCCACGGCGGTGATCGCGTCCCGCCGCTCCGCCGGTTCCTTGTCGCCGAAGGGGATGACGATGCCGACGGGGCCCGTCAATGCTCGTGCCCCTGCTTCCGCCGGTCCCCCTCCCGCTTCCGCGGTTGCCTCGCCCCCCGTCCCTTCCGGCTGCGCCTCCACTGGGTCGGGGTCGGTCTCACGCTTTTTCTGAAGAAGCAGATGGACGGTATGCCGGACTTCCTGTAGGGTTCTTTTTAAATCGGTGAACCCGGGAGCGGCATCTCCGAATTTATCGCGGCAGAGGGAATCAAAAGTCTCCACAATCTTGGCGGATTCATCCAGCGCCGCCTCGGCCGCTTTATAGTCTGCCTTGGGAGTTTCGCCAAAGGACTTGTCAAAAACTTCCGGGGCAAGCTTCCCGTCACTCAGAGCTTTCCGGCGAGCCGTCACCTTCTCATCGCTGTCGGCCTGTTCCTCGGTGGGGATCTTCCTCGACTCCGTGTAATCCACCCAGCCATGCCCCGCCCGGTCGAGAGCGACCGACCGGAGAGGGAACCCGATGCTGGTGCCGACCCACTGTAGTGGAGAAGCTCGAAGTTCCGCATCGCCGTCTTCCAGTTGCGGATAAACCGTGTCCCAGAAGGTTGTGGTCAGGTCATAGAGAAGTTGCAAGCCTTGCTTCAGGCCGGCGAAACCCTCCGTCCGAATCAAGGCGTCGGTGAGCCACGCCGCAATCTGCAAGTCTTTGCTCTGGGTGGCAATCACCTCGGTGGCGAGTTTGACCACCAAGGGGTAATCCGCCTTCTTGACGTCGTGGACCCAGTCGCCCTGTGCGATTTCTTCCTCTTCGCGGCGAGCTTCCTTGATTTGGTCGTAGATGGGGGCGTAGCGAAGGTCCTCTCCGCTAGGGTTTTCTCCCGGAATCGGATTGAGCAGGTTATCGGGAAGAGGCATTCTGTCCTATGAGGTCGTCTGAGGGAGATTGATTTCCAGTTTTCGGATTTCGAGAAGGGGGAATTCCTCGCCGTCCACGAGCAACATCTTTTGACCGATGGGCACGGCTTCTCCTGTATCGCTCTCCACCCATGCCGTCATGCGGCCCAGACGAACCGCGTCATCCGAATCTTGCCAGGCAAACGGGGTAAGGGCAGGCAGGAGAATTTCGCCCAGTTCGGTGTCTTTCAAGGCAGGCCCGCCGCGCAACCGGGCAGGACTCCACAGCAAATCTCGCAGGCGCCGCGGTTTCTCCATATCGATGGCGGCAATGTGCTCAAAGTTCATCCACATGTAGTTTCCGCCGGCAAAAACTTCCAGGCGCGCCCCAATGCGGGGGTCGGCATCGGCGATGGATTTGAAAGCTTTCCCGTTTAGCGTGCCGGAGACTGCACCTCCCGTAGCGTCCGAGCTGCCCAAGGGCTTCGGGTACTCCTTCTTCGTGAACAGATCGTGCCGGAGCCTCTCCGCGCGGAGGGCGCTGCGGTAGAGTAGCGCTCCCATCTCCTTGTTGACGTCGTCGGATCCCAGCACATCAAGTTGCTTCTCGGCGCGGTCGTACTCGCCCGCGAAACAGAGAAGCTCAAAAAGGAAGATGCGGCGCTTCGAGTCTTCGGGATGGTTTCGCACCTCGGCATTCAAGGCCTGCACCGCTTCGTTGAGTTTGCCCGCTTGAAAAAGCTGATTGGCGTTTTCCATGTTGGTTGTCGAGTTCGGACTCGGTCCCCCGGCTAGCTGGATGCTTTGCCCTGCGCGAGATTGTACCCCATCGATCCTGCCGAAGTCAGCAGCCCATCTTTGCCCTGCACCTTGTAGTCTACCGACACCTGGTCAAAGGACAGCGTAACCGCCTCCGTCCCCATCCCCCCGATACCGTGCACGGAACTTTGTTGGACGGACGAAACCAACACGCCCTGCAACGTAATCGTTATGAAGTCCTCGGGATTTTTCCCGCCGGTCGATTTGCTCCAGGTAATGGTAGCTTTGGGAATAATTTGTCCGGTGGCGGACGCCTTGAGCAATTGAACGCTCGATTTGTCCATGGGCTTTGTGACCGTAACTTCGGTCATGGACACCTTTCCGCCTTTAATGCTACCAGTTTGGGTATTAACCGGAGAGTTGCTGACCCCCCAAGAAAAACTGCTCAGCTCTATTTCATTGGGGTGCGCCGAGGAAGCGCTTTCGCCCTGAATGGCCCCGAGGTTTAGATGTAATTCGTATCCGCCTTTTTCGGACGGGGCCGCACCGGCAGCCGGGTGTTGCAATCCAAACTCGTTCTTCGCCACGATATCCCTTTCGGTCTTTCTCCCCAAGCCTCGGTCAAGGGTGCAGTTCGCGTCCGCTGTCGCGTACCGAATGGGGTGGCATTCTGCCGAGCCCCACTCGCTCCGGAAAGGCGGTCGCTAAAAAGTCCCCAAATTCGCAACGAATCTCCGGGGCAGCTCGCCCAACCCGGTTCGCTGCCGGCCGCCCGAGAATGGCGAGCCCGCCCTCCCCAAGAGCGGCAGCGGTAAGGGCGCTCGAAGCGCGTCCAGTTCAGACTGGGCCGCGGGGGGAAAGACCCATCGCAGCCCAGTTTTCTTTGCGGATCCGCCACAAATTGCAAAGCCGCCGGCTAGGACGTCTCCCGCTTCGTGACGTCATACTTCGCCGTCCCCGCCGATTTCAGCGTGCCATCTTTATCCTGAATTTTGTAATCGTATTCGACCTTGGCGAACGCCAGGGAAAGGCTTTCGTACCCGATATCGGAACCCCTCGAGCCACTGGACTGCATGGACGAGATGTAAACTTCTTCCATCTTGATCGTGATGTAGTCCGCCGGGTTCTTGTCGCCCGTCGACTTGCTGCACGTGAGGATCGCACTGGCAATGTGTTTGCCACTGCAAACCATGTCCAGCAACTTGGCGCTACACTTATCCACCGGCTTCGTAATGCTTAAGTCGGACATCGAAACCTTACCGGCGCTTAAACCGCTGCCGGAGACGGTCGTGGGATTGCTCGCCCCCCAGCTCCAGGATTCCAGTTCGATTTCGTTGGGATGCTTGGATGAGAGGCTTTCACCCGGAAGACCGTCTAACTTCAAGAAGTATTCTATGGCCATGTCAATGTCTCCTCGTCGATTTTTTTAGATGTTGAAGTACACGTGGCGGACCTGCCGGGCAAGTCCGCCACAGGGGCCCAAAAAAAACTAACCTTTCGCGGGAGGCGGTAACGATGCAACCAACCGCAGGGAAACCGTCAGCTCATCGAGTTGGAAGTGCGGGCGCAGGAAAGCCACGGCCCGGTACACTCCCGGTTTGCCCTTAACTTCTTCTACGTCCACGCGTGCCTCGCGCAGCGGATACTTCGCCTTCGTGCCTTGCGAAGCCATGTCGTCGGTCGTGACGTATTGACTAATCCATCGATTGAAGAACATGGTAAGTTCTTCTTTCGACGTGAAGCTGCCAATCCGGTCCCGCATCATGGCCTTCAAGTAGTGAGCAAACCGGCAGCACGCCATAATGTAGGGCAACTGCGAGGAAAGGCGCGCGTTCGCATTCGCCGCGTCACTATCGTACAACTTCGGCTTGTTCGCAGACTGCACGCTGAAGAAAGCGGCTTTGTCCGTCCCCTTGCAGTGCACCAGTGGAATCAAACCCTGGTCCGCAAGTTCCTTCTCCCGGCGGTCCGTGATCGCGATCTCCGTTGGACACTTCAGAGCTACGTCGCCGTCATCGGTACGGAAGGTATGGGAGGGTAGTCCCTCCACGAGTCCGCCACCTTGCACGCCACGAATGGCTGCACACCAGCCGTACATCGAGAAAGCGTTGGTCATCCGCGCTCCCATGGCATAGGCGGCGTTCCCCCACAAGTACTTGCTGTGGTCTGTTCCGTCCACGCCTTCCTCGTAATTAAACGCGTCAACCGGAACCGTATCCCGCCCGTAGGGGAGCCGCATCAGAACGTGGGGAACACAGAGTCCCACATAGCGGCTATCGTCGCTTTGCCGGAATCCCTTCCACTTGGCGTACTCCGTGGTATCGAAGATCTTGGCGATGTCGCGGGGCTGGTCCAATTGCTGGAAGCTTTCCATATTCATGAGCTGGGAAGAGGCCGCGGAGAGGAACGGGGCATGCGCCGCTCCCGCCACTGCCGCCATCTTTTCCAGAAGCTCAAGGTCCTCCGGATGCTTGGTGAATTCGTAATCGCCAATCAGTGCGCCGTATGGCTGGCCGCCGAACACTCCGAATTCTTCCTCGTAGATTTTCTTAAACGCCGCACTTTGATCGAATTCCGGGGCGCGCTGAAGGTCCCGCAGAAGGTCCTTCTTGGAGACGTTCAGCACCTTAATCTTCAGCATGGTGCTGGTTTCACTCTGGCTGATGAGGTACTTCAGACCGCGCCAACTGCCTTCGAGCTTCTGAAAGGTCGGATGGTGCAGGATCTCATTGAGCTGGATGGAGAGCAGGTGGTCAATCTGCGCAATGCGCGCATTGATCATCGCTTCGGTGTCCTTGGAGACCGTCACTTCCCCCTGCAAGACCTGGGAGATGAATTCCTTCACCAGACTCTTGCCGCGTTCCCGAGTGGCGGTGTCGGTTCCCACTCTCCCGGTTTCGACAATCTGATCCAGAAGACTCGTTTCCGCGACCTGCTCGGTAGTCTGCGGCGCCGCGGCCGCCTTTGCTTCGTTAGCCATTGCCCCCCTCCTCTCCCTCTTTCTTGGGTCCAAGTTCCGACCGCAACTTGTTCAACTTTTCGGTGTTTGACACGGCGTCCAGCAGAACCTCGTCCAATTTATCGTTGGTCTGCAGCGCGCCCTTCAAATCACTGAGGCGGGTACGGAGTTCGAGCAATTCGCGCAAAGGCTTCACCTGCTGGGCCACCTTCTCGGGGGAGAAGTCGTCCATGCTCTTGAAGTTGAGATCGACTTTCAACTGTCCCACATTGTCGTCATCACTCAGCTTGTTATCAACAGAAAATGCCACGTGAGGCTTCATGCTTTCCACGACGCTGTCAAAATTATCCAGCGACACTTCAATAAACCTTCGATCCTTCAGCTTGGGAAGCGGATCGACCGGCTGACCTGAAAAATCTCCGAGAACTCCCATTACGAAAGGGAGCTCCTTAATCTCAATTGCACCGCCGGTCTCCACGTCGTAGGTGACGTGGACACGTGGGGGCCGCACCCTTTCAAGACGTTTCTGGACGCTCTCTGCCATGGGCACTCCTAACGTAAAGGTATTTAATTGGCGTTTTGCCTCAACTGCACAGGATTATTAGCAATATGGCTTACCGTTGTCAATGGAAAAAGACCAGCAAGAAGCTCGGATGGGAAAAACACAATGGCTCCACTGCGATATCTGGCGGGACGACAGGTAATGAAGACTGTGGCTGACGCCCGATTTCGAGCTGCCAAGCGGCGAAGGATGAGAATCGAGGAACGAAGATCGCCGTAGTTGGGGGTCACGCCGCTGCCCACAGACCGTCCCTTTTGTGTTATTCTGCCTCGTTTGATTGGGCGTTAGATTTCGCGGCATAGGGGGCGCCGCGGAGTCGGGTACCGTTCCTCCACTGCGGCCGTACCCCTCCGGTGCAGCCGCGGCGCCTCGCCTCCTGAGCGGCACAATCTTAACGGAATCGCCTGCATCTTTTTGCGGTTCACATGGAGAGCTAGCATGCCTGATTATCGTTATCTTCTTTCCGAACGAGAGATTCCAAAATTCTGGTACAACGTGGTCCCGGACCTCCCTGCACCGATGTCACCGCCTTTGCATCCCGGCACGCTGCAACCCGCCGGGCCGCAGGATCTGGCAGCCATTTTCCCATATGCGCTGATTGAACAAGAGGTCACGGCGGCGCAAAACATTCCCATCCCTGAGCCCGTTCTGGACATCCTGCGACTGTGGCGGCCCACTCCGCTGCACCGCGCAATACGGTTCGAGAAGGCGCTGGGGACTCCTGCCAGGATCTTTTTCAAGAACGAAGGAGTCTCGCCCGCCGGCAGCCATAAGCCCAACACGGCCATCGCCCAGGCCTATTACAACAAGGCCGCAGGAGTCAAACGCCTCACCACTGAAACCGGCGCCGGACAGTGGGGCAGTGCTTTGTCGCTCGCCTGCAACGTGTTTGGCATGGAGTGCATGGTCTATATGGTGAAGTGCAGCTATTTTCAGAAGCCCCATCGGCGCACCATGATGGAATGCTGGGGCGCGAAATGTGTCCCTTCCCCCAGTGACCTGACGCAAGCCGGGAGGAAGGTTCTGGCTGAAGACCCGGACACTCCCGGCAGCCTCGGCATCGCCATCAGTGAAGCGGTGGAAGACGCCGCAGGTCGCAAGGACACCAATTATTCCTTGGGCAGCGTGCTGAACCACGTGCTGCTGCATCAAACCGTAATCGGGCAGGAAGCCATCGCGCAGATGAAACTCGCCGGAGCGTCGCCGGACATCGTCATCGGCTGCTGTGGTGGCGGAAGCAATTTCGCCGGGCTGGCATTTCCGTATGTGCCGGTGAAGGCCGCGGGCAAG
>JBKQVI010000214.1:0-3383 GCA_052139985.1 Terriglobia bacterium | reverse complement strand
GGAACGATAACCTCGCCTGCAACATGGGGTGGACTTGCGACTTCCACCTCGACATCAACACGCAGCAAAACTACTGGCCTGCCGAGGTCTGCAATCTATCGGAAACCAGCGAGCCCCTTTTCCGTCTGATCGAATCGTTACGCGGGCCGGGCCGGCGAACCGCTCGCACGGTGTACGGCGCGCAGGGTTGGGTGTGCCACGTATTCACCAACGCCTGGGGCTACACCGCTCCGGGCTGGGGCCTGGGCTGGGGCATTTTCCCGACCGGTGGCATTTGGCTTGCCTCGCACCTGTGGGAACACTACCAATTCACTGGCGACAAGCAGTTCCTTTCAGACCGCGCCTACCCGGTCCTCAAGGAAGCTGCGCAGTTTTTCCTGAGTTACATGGTGAGCCATCCAAGATACGGCTGGCTGGTCACCGGTCCGGCCGTTTCCCCTGAGAACGCGTTCCTTACGCCTGATGGTAAGGGGTGCAGCGAGTCGATGGGACCGACCTGCGATCGCGAGCTCGTCTACGACCTGTTCACCTCATGCATCGAAGCGTCGCAGACGCTTGGCCGGGATTCTGAATTCCACCGGAAGGTCGAGGGGGCGCGGGCAAAACTGCCTCCGCTCAAAATAGGTAAGTACGGCCAATTACAGGAATGGCTCGAAGATTTCGAGGAAGCCGTTCCCAACCACCGCCATACAAGCCATCTGATCGCTCTCTATCCCAGTTGTCAAATTACGCCGCGCACCACGCCTGATTTGGCAAAGGCCGCGCGGGTGACTATCGAGCGCCGGATCAGCCAATCCGACTGGGAGGACACAGAGTGGAGCCGTGCCAACTTGGTCAACTTTTTCGCCCGCCTCGGCGACGGCGAAGCGGCCCACACTCACTTGCTGGGCTTGTTGTGCAAAGATACGGACGCGTGCCTGCTTACTTTCTCTCGCGGCGGAATTGCAGACGCGCCGCAAAACATTTTCGTTGTGGACGGGAACTCAGCCGGCACTGCGGGAATCGCTGAGATGCTGTTGCAATCGCACGGAGGTGAAATCCAGCTTCTCCCCGCCCTGCCTGAAGCATGGCCAACCGGATCGGTCAAAGGCCTGCGCGCGCGGGGCGGTTTCGAAATAGATATCGAATGGAAGGATCGCGAGCTCAGTGCCGCAACTCTACGCAGCGTCAAGGGCACGGTTTGCAAGGTGCGATATAGGGAGAAGGTTGTTCAGTTGAAGCTCAAACCCGGTGGAACAATTCGTATCGCACCGGACCTGAGCGTCGTATAAGACGGCGGCGCTACGTCTTGCTCACACGCCGCGACCTGACTCACCCCACAAACGATTTCTCCGGCATGTTGATGTAGCGGTCCGGTTCCTCGGACTTATTGCGGATGGCAAAGAAACGGCGCTCGATTTCCTTGAGCACTCCAGCGTCGTAATAGACAATGCCACAATTCAGGCAGACTTCTGCGGGAGTGTTGGGGACAAGCAAGTGCTCTCCCTGATGGCTGTAGAGATATTCGACGCGGCGTTCTTCATACCGATCGCTGCCACTGAAATTGCATCTCATTTCGGTCACTCGGTTCCTCCCGCCCCCCGAGTCCAAGGGTCGGAAAACTCGGGTGGTCGTGGAATGTCCATGCGCAGGGAAGCCAGAATCAATTTTGGGCCGTGCGAAGCCTTCGCGGGTGGCGCGTACTTGCCACGCTATGGACTCTAGGTGATTTCAAAGGTCGGAATCAAGGCGAAAAAGAAAGTCCACAGTCGATATCAGCGCGGACCTGTTTTGGAGGTCCGCGGCTTGCAACTTCGAATCCTCGCCTGCTCATCGGCTGGCCCCGCGCCTGCGGGACAAGCGGTCAATGGCCGGCCCGCACTGGCTCTCCTCTTCGGCGGCGTAAGATGCGCGCCTGCTAGTTCTTTGGCCCTGGCTTTTCAGCTTCTATGGTTGCGGTAACTTGCGCCAGCAGTTCGGATCTCCACCTCAGCAGGGAGCGATGTGCAATCTCACGCTGCGCTTGGTTTGGTGACGCAAGAACCAGCTTTTCGACCGCGTCCAGTTTCCTGAGCGCGCCCGTGATATTGCCCTTGGCCTCAAGAATCGCGGCTTCCACATTGGCGCCCAACCATGGTATTTCGGTCTTTCCCGGCATGGCAGCCAGCCATTCTTCGGCCAGGTCGACGCGTTTCTGTTTTCGTCCCTGGAAAACGCCGGCGTCACTCATCAGCGCTTGTCGCATAATGGGCGCGGTATACGGCGAATAATGCAGGCACGTCTCGAGATACTCGGCGGTTTTCGCGTCGTCATGCTGGAAGTATGCTACCTCATAGGCAAGGGCATAGGACGTGACGGTATCTGGCGAATTGTCCCTGATGGCGATTGCTTTGGCCAGGAAGTCGGCTGAGAGGTCCTCCGGCGACACGCCTTCTTTGAGCTCAGCCAAGAGCTTCAAAATCGCCACCCAGCGTTCGCCGCGCTCGCGACTCCGTAATAGCATCAGGATTCGCATGCCATCAGAAAACATCGCCCGGCTCCGATATGGAAGCAGGCTTAAAAAGCCGAGGAGGAGTGACCACAGGGCGAACGAAAGGGAAAGGAAACCCTTTGAAAAGGGAAGGAGGAACACTATAAAGCCCGCTAACAAGTTCGCTGCCGGGCCAGCAGAAGTCATGGCCATTGCGCGCAGAGCAAGCGCGTCCTTCTTGACGGGAAACATGCTTGCCCATCCGCTTGCCCCTGTGCCCCTACCACGATAAATCGAAATTCGGAAAGGCCGATCAAACTGAAGTCGGCCGATACGCAGAGAGTTGAAGCTAAAACCTACCCACACCCCCACGAGCACGTGCGCCGCTTCATGGATCGCAAGCGCGACAAAGAAACCCATAACCACCTCGAACCCCAGCACGATGAGTTGGCCACCAGTGCCGGGCCAAAACGACGTCTGCGGGAATTCCGTCATCACCCTCCGTTCCAGGGATTCTCCAAGCTGCTTGTCCCATACCCATTCCAACATCGCCACCGCGACGGTGAGGCCCAGCAAAAACCCGAATAATTGAGAACCTCTGCCGGGTTTTGCTGGTGGTGGAAGCGGAGCGGTACGATCCAAGATAGGTGTAAGAGTTGTCGGGATGTTTGGCGCTGCCGTATCCACGCTGCGTAGTCTAGCACGACCTCGATAGATATGCGCGTAACCACGGCACGAACTGTGCCACGTGGGTTCATGGAGATGGAGGAAGAGCTAAGAAGGAGGCATGTCGCATGTGCATCGCTTGCGTTCCCCGAACCGAAGCATTTTTGTCGCGGTCAAACGTCGCCGCGCGCACTTGCCGGAATCCGTTTCACACCTTGCCATTGAGTTTGCTTCGAGAACGTGGGACACCTCGAGAGTCTTATGACAG
>JBKQVI010000213.1:0-3782 GCA_052139985.1 Terriglobia bacterium | reverse complement strand
AACAACTCGCGGGGCACGGCACGGATATGTTTCTTGTAGGTCGCGTTGACGCGGTCGCACCACTGCCGGGACTGCTGGTTCAGCTCCTCCCAACTGGGGAAGGCGCGGCCCGCCAGGAAGTTATTCTCGATAAAGTGAAAGGGCCTCTCGACGCGGCCGGAACGGTTGGCATCGCCACGCTCATGGGCTTGGAAGCGAAAGCCGAAACGTTCGGCAAAGGCGGCCATCTCGGCCACCGGAACCATCTGGCTGCCGGTGCCTCGCAGCACCACGACATGGGTGTTGTCGATCATGACCCGTTGAACGGGGGCTCCGCCGAAGTAACGCAGAGCTTCGGTCAAAAACACCTTGCAATCGAAACGCTGGAAGGTTGGGTACATCTGGAAGAACAACATGCGTGAGTAACACAACACGGCTGACGCGGTCTGCACTTTGCGCCGCTTGCCGCCCAGCACGACCTCGTGCGGCGAGGTGTCGTGTTGCAGTTCCTCGCCGGGCGCGAACTGATATTGCCCCGCCGCCACCGTTGGCAGTTGACCGATGCCATGACGGCGGCAGAAGGCCGTCAGAGCCTGGTAGGAGAACGTCGCCCCCTGAGCTGCCAGCTCTTCTTGCACCCGCATCAGGTTCCCTTTGCAGTTGGTCAGCAGTTCCAGGATCTGTTGCCGGTACGGCTCAGCTTTCTCGGGACGTGACAGCATGGGAACCTGCGCTGACTTCGATCGCAGGACTTTGCGGATCGTCAAACGGGAGAGCTTCAGCACCCGCGCAATCTCGTGCTTGCTCACTCCCTTGGCATGGAGTTCCAGAATCGCGCTCCGTTGTGCTTGGCTCAACATAGGCTGACTCCTGCTCGGGTGGGATCTTGACGGCCAGACGGCCGAGTTCATGAAGGGCACAATCAACCTGCTGCCGCAGTTGTCGGCACTGATCGCGATCCAGCTCGACCGTCGCGCCGGACAAGCGCCGATGGGACCGATGGATGATCGCCACCACCATCCCCAGATCGCGCGACAGTTCGGCCATGGCCGTCGCAGGTGGCCCGAGATCACATTGCCGCTGAGCTTTCAGGAACAGCTGCGGTTGATCGAGAATGCGCAGCCGGATCGCCGGCGAAGCGTTTCGCCAGGCGGCGTACAACTGTCCGGCTTCGCGGCTGGTGAGCCGATGCGCCGCAAACGCTTCGGCCATGCGCTGACAGTCTTCGAGGCGCACACGTGCCACCGGTACCAAAAACTTCATGGCCACGTGGGCCGTGATCGCACCGCTGCGGACTTGTCGCTGCACGCTCTCGGGAAGCTGATCGACCAGCGCCAGACGGCGCGATACCCAACTCGGGCTGCGATCGAAGCGGCGCGCCAACTCATCGAGTCCATAGCCAAAGCGCTGCTCCAGTTCGGCCAGCAGCCAGCCTTCTTCCAGCGCCGTCTCGTGTTCCGCCCAGCGCAGCGACCGGTTCAGTATCAGAGCTTCGGCCTCGCTCATCGGCCAGACCACAGCCTCCACCGTGTCCCGGCCCAACTGCTGCAACGCCGCTATCCGCTGGTAGCCGTCGATCACCAGGTAACGGTCAACCTGGCCGGCAACCGCCACCACCACAATCGGCGTTTGCTGCCCCGCGATGGCCAGCGACGCCAACAACCGCCGCTGTCGCTCCGGCCGGCAAACCCGCAGATGTTCCCAGCGCCGATCCAGTTGATGAAACTCAAGTTGCATCGCCCCGCTCCCCAGCCCTTTCCGCAACTGAGTCTGCCCCACCCCAGATCTGGTCTTTTTCGTGCAAGGGGGGAAGTGTGCCCGGAACTATCGTGGAATCAATACGATAAGCCTTGAACTGGTCTTGCGCGGAACGATGCAGAAGTGCGGCCATAATCCCAATGAAATCAGCGCCTTTACCGCCGAACTGGTCTTGCGCGATGTCCCACGGAAGTCGGCCTAATGGAGGGGGTAGACGCAGCGGTTCCAGCGGTGGGGGCGACGTGCTGCGGGCTTGGATCCGGCGGGCAACAAAGTAGTCTGGATTGCGCGCACACCAATCCGCCTGGGTCTTGCGGCGCCGGGCCACCTGGCACTTCGGATTGCTACACGCGTGTTGTCGCGATCCAACTCGTTTATCGGGACGGAACCAGCAGCGGCAGATGCAGCAAGGCCTCTTCCGAACGTCCGGCATGGTGACTCATCATCACCTCACCGTTCAAATAACGCTTAGTTCAACTCTTGATTACCAAGCAGGTGGGTCACTTCTCGTGAGCACCGGTGGGTCACTTCTCGAAAGCGCCGAAGAAAACTTACGTCAGGGTGCTCACCAACTTGCCACCCCTCTGCCACCAGCATGGCACATCCGCTCTCGTATGTCCCTTTATTTATGCGCAGGTGTATAACATCTGAGAAGTTGTGGGAACAAAATCGGTGACATTGACGCAAGAGGTAGTGGTGTCCGAGAAATCGACGAGGAACGATGTTGATTACGCGGCCAAGTCCAGCATGGCGCGGTATCGCGCCGTTTTGCGTTGGCTGATGCAGTTTTGGCTTGCAAACTCACTCCCGAGCAGTACAATTTCAGCCATTCAGAGCTGGAAAAAGGAGATTCCTGCTTGAAGGTGGGGCGGTTTATCTTGCCTGCAGAGCGAGAGGACGTTGGCTTGGCAGTCGTACTGGGGACACGAAAGGAACATTTTTCAGCTAACATGACGGGAGTACATCAGGGTACAATTTTAGCGCTCGACTCCTCAAGGGCAACGATTCTATTCATCGTCTTCGTTATTCAGTCAAAAGATGCGCGAGGACCTCAGGAGTACACACCTATGGACCGTGCGAATTCGACTGGCCACGCTGTCATGGTGTCGCTTTTGATTCTCATGCTGGCACAGGGCATCCGTGCCCAAACTGGTTCTCGTGAGAAAGGTGAAAAGTCGGGAACCACCCTGCGGGTGGTTGTCGCTAGCGGCCGGCTTGAGGATCTCCGCTGGCCTGATTTTCCCGACTACCGCGCCCAGGTGGAGAGCCTCTATCAGCGCTCGGGTTACGCTGCGGTCTGGATCCGTAACGGACAACCCACGCCACAGGCCCAGGAGATGACCTCCATACTGCAGCAGGCCGATGGCAAAGGGCTCCTTGCCGAGGATTATGACTCCTCTAGGTGGCCCGGACGCCTGGCACTTCTCCAGACCCGCCATACGCCAGCGGATGAGGCCCGCTTCGACGTAGCACTGACCGTTTGCACGATGCGCTATGTTTCGGCCCTTCGGCTGGGGAGAATAAATCCTCGACACTTTGAGTTCGGACGTGACATAGGCCCCAAGGAAATGGATCTTTCCACGCTGGTAGAGAATCACCTGGTGAAGGGCGCAGACCTGAAATCAGCCTTGGCGAGTATCGAGCCGACGCTGGCCGTGTACAGTGAATTACAAACGGCGATGTTGAAGTATATGCGGCTAGCCAAGGAGGACGACGGGGAACAATTACCTACTTTTCATGGCATAGTGTTTTCCGGAACGACGTATGATGGCGTTCCCAGACTCGCCAGATTTCTTCGTCTGGTTGGTGATCTGCCGGAGAATGCGGTAATCCCCCCGGACTCCCGGCTCTACGCGGGACCTCTGGTAGAGGCGGTAAAACGGTTCCAGAAACGTCATGGCCTTCGTCCCGACGGATACCTCGCCGTGGACACGCTCGCTCAGCTGAATGTCCCGCTGAGGGACCGCGTCGAGCAAATACGGCTTGCATTGGAGCGTTATCGCTGGATGCGCTATGACTTTTCGCAACCACCGGTCATTGTTAAT
>JBKQVI010000212.1:0-3238 GCA_052139985.1 Terriglobia bacterium | reverse complement strand
GCGCGAATGTCAGCCTCGCCTTCCACATAATCCAGCACCTGGTTATTGAGTGGGTCGTAGAGCAGACCGTTGATGGTGAAGTCTCGCCGCTGCACGTCCTCTTGCGGCGTGTGAGCGTAGCGGATTTCCTGGGGGTGGCGCCCGTCGGCATAAACTCCGTCGCTGCGGAAGGTGGCGACCTCGACGTTTCCTTCTGGGTCGGGAACGATGACCACCCCGAATTGGACGCCCACAGTGAGCGCGTCAGGGAAAAGCCTCAGCACCTGGCCGGGCGTTGCGCCCGTAGTCACGTCGTAATCCTTGGGCGTGCGGCCCATGAGCATGTCGCGCACGCACCCGCCGACCAGATACGCCGCGAACCCTTCCGACCTCAGGCGGCGGACGATCTCCGTTGCTGCTTCGCGCTTGGAATCCATGCAGATCTATTCACCTGAAGGAACACCCCGCCGCGGTTGGTGGGGCGGGGGGACGATCTATCGCCCGTAAGTAGCCGCAAAGGAGACTTCGCGGCTAGCCTGCGTGGCGCGTTCCTTTTGCATCAGGTCGCGATAGAAGCGGCCGGCGATTTCCGCCGCGTGCGGGCCAAACATCATCTGTCCGCCGCGCAGCAAGACCACGGCCACGTAGTGGGATTGGGGTTCGCCGGCGTAGGAGACAAACCAACCCAGACGCGCACCGTTTTCGCTGCACGTGCCGGTCTTCCCAAAAATGGAAAGGTCCGGATCGTAGGCGGAGCGGCCAGTCCCATAAAGCACCGATCCTGCTAAGCCATCATGGATTTGAGGGATATACTCCGCTAAGTTGTCGAGGCGCCGCCGCACCACAGGATGGAACGAAGTGACCTCGTCAGGGGTACGCGGATATTGCAACTGATAGAGTGTGCCGCCGTTCGCGATGGTGGAGATAAACGCGGCCATCTGCAGGGGTGTTACCTCCACATCCGTGCCGCAGTAGGCAAGGAATCCTACACCTCCCTGCTTGGGCGGGGCAGAGGGATAATGGCCGGCGGATTCGCCTGGAATATCAAGCCCGGCCTTTTCCCCGATGCCGAACTCTCGGGCGTATTCCGTGATGCGCTTGAAGCCGAGCATCTCTCCTAGCTTGTGGAAGAAGGGGTTGTTCGAGTGCGCCAGGGCATCGGTAACGTTAATCCGCTCACGGGGGCCGACGTACAGCTTCGTGCTGGGCGTGATAATGCCTTCTCGCAATGCGGCGAGGGCGATAAGCGGCTTAAATGTCGAGCACGGGGTGAAGCCGCTGGAAAGCGCCAACTTCTGATTTACGATGGTCAGGATGCGCCCGGAGTTCGGATCGACCACCACGATGCTGCCGCTGAGTTTGCCCAATGCGCTCAAGGCCGCTTGCCGGACGATGGGATCGTCGCCGATGGGATTGTCGTCAGCGCTGGGATCGCCGTAGGAACTAAGGTACCAGGGACCACGCGCCTGCCGGGAATGGCGGGTTTTACGTCGGGTCGAAACAACTCTACGATTGGTGGACTTGCGGCTCTTGGAAGGCGTCGTGGTGGCAGGGATGTCTGTGCTGCCCCCGGGCGCAGCGATCAAAGCGGAACCGAACAACCAGAAAATTGCCATTGCCAGAATGGCAAGTCTTTTTAATGGGTTTTCCACAATACTCCTCGGCTTACGGGTTGACGTTGACCTTCGCCCCCGTTTCCGCTGGCGACGGTAAACACGGGGAAGGTCGTTCTTTCAAATTACCTGGGTAAGATTTACGGGCCTGTTTGCCGCCCCTCACTTCTTGCCACGGGCCGGGGCTGTGCCCTCCGCAGACGCCGCCGCCGCAGCGGCTTGCTCGTGTGGCACGGGGAGGTTCATGGCTTTCCGCACCTCGCCCTCCAACTTCTTGCGCACATCGGGATTGTCGCGCAGGAACTGCCGGGCGTTTTCCCGGCCCTGCCCGATGCGCTCACCGCCATAGGAGAACCACGAGCCGCTCTTCTCCAGAATGTTGCCCTCGGCGGCGATATCCAGCAGATCGCCCTCTTTGGAAATCCCCTCACCGTATAGAATATCAAATTCTGCCTCCCGAAAGGGAGCGGCCATTTTATTTTTCACGATCTTTACTTTAGTCCGGTTGCCCACCACGCGGTCGCCGTCCTTGATGGCGGCGATCCGGCGGATGTCCACGCGCACCGAGGCGTAGAACTTGAGCGCCCGGCCGCCCGTGGTGGTTTCAGGGTTGCCGAACATCACGCCGATTTTTTCGCGAATCTGGTTGATGAAGATGAAGCAGGTTTTTGACTTGGCGACGATGCCCGCGAGCTTTCGCAGCGCTTGCGACATCAGTCGAGCTTGCAGGCCGGGAAGCGAATCGCCCATATCGCCGTCGAGTTCAGCCTTGGGGACGAGCGCCGCAACGGAATCGACCACCAGCACGTCGACGGCGTTCGAGCGCACCAGCGACTCGGCGATTTCCAGCGCCTGCTCGCCATAGTCGGGCTGCGAGACCAGCAGGTTGTCAATGTCCACCCCCAGTTTTTTCGCGTAGGCTGCGTCCATGGCGTGCTCGGCGTCAATATAGGCGGCCAACCCGCCGCGCTTCTGCGCTTCGGCCACCACGTGCAGTGCGATCGTCGTCTTGCCGCTTGACTCAGGGCCGAAAATCTCCACCACTCTGCCGCGCGGCATCCCGCCCACACCCAGCGCGGCGTCAAAGGAAATCGCCCCTGTGGGGATGATGTCCACCGGCACCAGTGCGTCCTTCGAACCTAGCCGCATGATGGAGCCCTTGCCAAAATCCTTCTCGATCTGTAACACGGCCAGATCAATGGCCCTATTTTTTTCCGTTCGATCTTCCGGCATCTAGAATGCTCCTCTCCGAATTGCTCCAGAGACTCCTGTTAATTTGTATCACGTTTTGGAGAAGACTCCAGTCGTACTTTCGGCTTCTTCAACCAGTACCTTTGGGTTGTTCTCCATATTTATCTTTCGGCCGCCCAAGGGTAAATCATGAGAAGATTTTCACTTCAGTTCGGCCTTTGGCTTCAACCAAACTATGAGGCTTTTCTCATGCCCGATACCCCGATGGCAACCGCATGTCGCCAATCTGGATGGGGACCGCCGCTACCGTGTTCCCCGAAGGGGAACACTGGCCTTTGGCCTTTCACTAGACAAAAGCACCTGAAGAGAATTTGCTTGCAGAAAAGTCGTGCTTTTGGTATCTAGTTTAGTGACTAGATATTCAAAGGAGGCTTTTCCATGGGATTCCCCACCAA
>JBKQVI010000211.1:0-8263 GCA_052139985.1 Terriglobia bacterium | reverse complement strand
GTTTCCAGTTTCCAGTTTCCAGTTTCCAGTTTCCAGTTTCCAGTTTCCAGTTTCCAGTTTCCAGTTTCCAGTTTCCAGTTTCCAGTTTCCAGTTTCCAGTTTCCAGTTTCCAGTTTCCAGCTTCCAGTTTCCAGCTTCCATCTTTGCTACGTCGCTGCCGCTCCGCTCACCACTTCAATAATCTCGCGCGTGATGGCTGCTTGGCGGACGCGGTTCATGTACAGCGTCAGGCTATCGATCATGTCCGCGGCATTGTTCGTGGCCGCGTCCATGGCGGTCATGCGCGCCGCCAGTTCCGCCGCCTGCGATTCCAGCAGCGCCCGGTAGACTTCAATCTCCACGTAGCGCGGCAGCAAGGCGTTGAAGATTTCCTGAGCCGGCTGCTCGTAGATGTAATCAATCAGCGCCTCGCCCTGAGCCGGCACAATGGGCTTGATAGGCAGATAGCGCTCCACCATCACGCGCTGGGTCATGATGGATTTGAACTCGTTGTAGATGAAATCCACGGCGTCCACTTTCTCTTCCGCATAAAGGTCAATGATGCGCTTGGCAATCGGCTGTGCCTGGCTAAACTCCAGACGGCCAAAAATGCCGACGTGCTCACCAATCGCCTTCACCGGACGCCGGATAAAGTAGTCCCGGCCCTTGCGGCCCACCAGGAGGATGGAAACGTCCCGATCGCGGTGTTCATCCAGATAACTCTGCGCCGCGCGAATCAGGTTGGTGTTGAACCCCCCGCACAAACCGCGGTCGGCCGTGACCAGCACCAGAAGTTGCCGTTCGATTGGCCGCTCGACCAGCAGCGGGTGGCAGCGGTCGGTGGTGCGCGCCGCGGCGCTGGAGAGCAACGTCATCATCTGGTTAGCATAGGGCCGAGCGTTAAAAATGCGGTCTTGGGCGCGCCGCAGGCGCGCGGCCGCCACCATTTTCATCGCTCGGGTAATCTGCTGCGTGCTCTTCACCGAGCGGATACGGCGTCGAATATCAAGTAGTGCAGCCATAAGTTAGGTGCCAGGTATCAGGTGTCAGGTATCAGGGACAAAACCCTAGTTGCCGGTTGCCAGCGCATTTCTGACACCTGACACCCGGCACCTGACACCTGTTTTTATGCTTTCGCCTTGCTTTCCGCCACGAACTTCGCTTTGAATTCGTCCAGCATTTTGCGAATTTCGGCGCGCAACGGATCCGTGATTTGTTTCTGCTCGGCAATCTGCTTCCCGACCGCCGGGTACGACGTATCCATGAAATCGTAAAGCGCTTGTTCAAAGGGCAAGCATTGTTCAATCGGCAAGTCGTCCAGGTATCCGCCCGTGCCGGCAAAAATGATGGCGATCTGCTTTTCCACCGGCAAAGGCTTGTACTGATCCTGCTTCAAGATTTCCGCCAGCCGCCGCCCGCGATTCAGTTGGGCCATCGTGGCTTTGTCAAGGTCGCTACCGAACTGTGCGAAAGCCGCCAACTCGCGGAACTGGGCCATTTCCAGACGCAGCATTCCGGCAATCGACTTCATGGCTTTGATCTGGGCGTTGCCACCCACGCGCGACACCGAGATGCCGGCGTTTACGGCCGGCCGGATGCCGCTATTGAAAAGATCGGTCTCCAAATAAATCTGCCCGTCGGTGATGGAGATAACGTTGGTGGGAATATACGCCGACACGTCGCTGGCCTGCGTCTCGATGATGGGCAGGGCCGTGAGCGATCCGCCACCCAATTCCTTATTGACCTTGGCGGCGCGCTCCAGCAACCGCGAGTGGAGATAGAAGACGTCACCGGGGTAGGCTTCGCGCCCGGGGGGACGGCGGAGCAGCAGAGAGATTTCGCGATACGCCACGGCGTGCTTGGAAAGATCGTCGTAAATGCACAAGGCGTGGCGGCCATGGTCGCGGAAGTACTCGCCCATCGAGCAGCCGGCATAAGGAGAAAGGTACTGCATGGGGGCGGGGTCGGAGGAGCTCGCCTCAATCACAATGCTGTACTTCATCGCATCGTATTCTTCCAGGGTTTTGATGACCTGGGCGATGGTGGAACGCTTTTGTCCGATGGCCACGTAAATGCAAATCACGTCGCCGCCCCGCTGGTTCAGGATCGTGTCCACCGCCACGGCCGTCTTCCCGGTCTGCCGGTCGCCGATGATCAATTCACGCTGGCCGCGTCCGACCGGAATCATCGAGTCGATCGCCTTCAGGCCCGTCTGTAGCGGCTCGCGCACAGGTTGCCGTTCGACCACGCTGGGAGCAATACGCTCGATAGGACTGTATTCCTCAGTGATGATAGGACCCTTGCCGTCAGTGGGGCGGCCCAGGGCATCCACGACACGGCCCACCAGGGCCTCCCCAACTGGCACCGACATAATGCGGTTGGTGCGCTTGACAACGTCGCCTTCCTGAATCTTGGTGTAATCTCCAAGCAGCACCGCGCTCACCTGGTCTTCTTCCAGGTTCAGCGCCAACCCCGCTACGTCGTGCGGCAGCATCAGTAGTTCGCCGGCCATAACGCGGTCAAGGCCGTGAATGCGGGCCACGCCGTCTCCCACGGAAATGACTGAACCCACTTCCGCCACAGTCACACTGCGGTCGAAGTTCTCGATCTGCTCGCGAATGATCTTAGTGATTTCGTCGGCTTTAATTTGTGGCATTGTTTGTTAGCTGTCAGCGATCAGCTCTCAGCCGTCAGCTAGACCCCACGTGTGCTGATTCTGGCTGCTCGCCTGATACTTACCGCTGCCTTTCCGAGCCTTCGGCTATCAGCTCTCAGCTTTGCCTATGACGCACGGGCTTTAGCTGAAAGCTGTGAGCTGACAGCTCCTCTACCGCTCCAATAGTTTCTCCCGAATGCGTTCCAGGTGCCCGCGAATCGAGCCGTCGTAAACGGTGCTTCCGATTTGCGCCAGCAGGCCGCCAATCAAGTTGCCGTCAAGGTGGAATTCCAATTCCGCCTGCTTCTTAGTCAGCTCATTGAATCTCGACCGCAAAAGCTCCCGCTGCTCGTTGGACAGATCGGACGCGGAAGAAATCTTCACCTGGGCGATTCCCAGACGCGCGTAGGCAATGTTGCGGAAGGCCGGAACAATTTCCCCCAGCAGCGCGAACCGATAATGGCTCATCAGCACGCGCAGGAAATTCAAAGTGACGTGCGAACTGCCCATTTTTCCGGCAATGGCTTCCAGCACGTTTAGCTTCTGTGCCATGGCGACGGCAGGCGTATCGCAAACCTCGCGCAGTTCGACGCTCTGGTGATACGCGGCACTGAAGTCTTCCAATTCGCCCAGCACCTGGCGGTAATTCCCTGCGGAGGCAATGACATCCGCAAGGGCGCGCGCGTAACGATTGGCGACGACCGTCGGCATAGTTAGTTCTTCCGTTCCTTGGACTCGAGACTGGCCACGAATTGAGTGACCAGCCGTCTGCGGCCGGATTCATCCAGGCGGGTGCGAATCAATTCCTCCGCTTGATCGACCGCTTTCTCCGCGGCGAAGTTCTTCAGCTCCAACTTGGCGCCGCGCACGGCCGTGTCCGTTTGGGCACGAGCGGAGTCCAGAATTCGGGCTGCCTCGTCCGCAATAGTCTGTTGCATGCGTTGGCGCTCCGCTTCCATCTCCTGGACGGCAGAAGCCTTAAAGCTGGCGATCTCCGCTTCCAGGCCCCGCAATTTTTCTTCCACGGCCTTCAGTTGGGCTTGCGAGGCTTCCAGCGCCTTCTTGCCTTCGTCCAGGCTTTTGCGAATGGAGCTGGAGCGCGAGCTGAGAAATTCTGCCAGTGGTTTGCGCAGAACGTAACCGAGCGCGCCCACGAGAATTACAAAATTGATCGTTTTGTAGAGCAGTTCGTGCTTCGGCTCCCGCTTTTCTTCTTTAGCCGCAGGTCCCGACGCTTGCGACCACGCTACTCGAGGGGAGGAGAACACGGCCAGACAAGTTCCGAGGAGAGCGAACAGAGCCGCTTGGCGAAGTGTGCGCATCAGAGTGGCAACCTTCCTTGGCCGCCGGGAGTCGCGTCCGGCCCCACCAGGCTTTGGGAAATCTCTTCCGCCAGGGGCTGGCACGCCGCCTCCAGCTCCGCCTTGACGCGAGCCACTTCCGCCGCGAGCGCTGCCTGGGCATCGCGAATCAGCTTGTCAGACTGTTCGCGTGCATTCCGCAGCGCAGCGTCGCGCTGCTCCAGATTCGTGCGACGGTCGGCCTCGCGCTGGCGGTAGACATCCTGCCGAGCGGCTTGAAACGCCTCGTCATATTCGCGCGTTTTCGTTTCTGCCGCCGCAGCCTGATCGCGAGCTCGTGCCAGCGCGCCCACGGTGGAATCCTCGCGCTGCTTCATGACCGCCATCAGAGGGCGAAAGAATATCCGGTCGAGGATGACAAAAAGGACGAAGACTAGGATGACAGTAGGGACTGCCTGGAGGAACAAGTGCCCGAGTTGGTCGAAGATCACGCCCATTTGGAATGGCTAGGCCTCAAAGGTGTGAAATGACTACCATCTGAAGACCCGCAAATGTAGCACGTGGGTTTTGCAAGTGTCAAGCAGAACGGCGCAAATTTCGGGGCCCATTTTGTCCGATAATACTTTGATTCTATTCAAGTTGCCTGTACCTTCGCTTGATTCGGACAGGCTGACGCAGAACTTGGGCAATCTTGTCCATGTGCCGGCGAGACGGTTGTCAGTCATCAGTTCTCAGCGACTGCCTAGTGGCAGACTGCCTTTGCTGACCACTGAAAACTGATAACTTTAATCGTACTTCACGAATCCCGGATTCAGGATGCTGTGCGGGTCGAACTTCCGCTTTGCCGCGACGACAGCGGACCACTGTTCGCCGTAGTGGGCCTTCCATGCGGCATGGTCAAAGTTGATCCAACCCGAGAGGTAGCGCTTGCCACCCATCATGATTGAGCCTTGGCTGGCCATGTTCAGGCGCGGCAACACCTCGTTCACGAATGCCGGCGGAACCGCAGGCAGAATGCCGAAGCCCATCAGGAATTCAGATTGGGGGCGCATGAAAAGCGGCGCGCGCGATGCCGCCCCGCGCGCGGGCCAGAGCAGGATGTGCCCGCCCACCAGGGCTTGCGGCGGCAGGTTGGCGAGGACTTGTGAGATGTACATCGCCGTGGTCTGCCAGGGCAGAACGCACTCCATCCAAGGGTGCGCGTGGTCCCAAAAACCTCCGCGCTTCCAGAGAGCGAACAGGCTGTCAAGCCGCGTGAAGAATTCCGCGATCTCGCCATCCTCGGTGTGAACGTGTTTATAAAATTTCAAACCGGCCAGTTTTTCCGCGGCGGCTTCGGGGGAATCGCTTCCCTCCGTTTCCACCGTCGTATGGAGCGGGAAGAACCATTGCGCGAACGGCTGGCGCAGCCCTCCTACCTTTTTGAATCCCTGCGGGCACGGCACGCACCACGATTCCAGATAGTCGAAGCGGGCGTCATTCATCACGGTTTTCAGGTCATCGAGCAGGGCAGTGAGGTCGTCGTAAAGCAGGTAGAAGCTGCGGAATCGCGGCAGATGTCGCCGCACCTTGAGCGCCGCTTCGGTGATGACTCCAAATTGCCCTGCGCCACAGCGGACGGCGTCAAACAAGTCGCGATTCTCACCCTCGGAGCAGCGTACGATCTCGCCCGTGCCGGTCACCACTTCCAGTTCCAGGCAATTGTCTGCCTGAGTACCGTGCCGCCACGAGGCTACACCTAACCCGCCCATCGAGAGCGTCCCGCCCACGGTGACATCAAGATTGTTGGTTAAGACCGGAGGCGAGAGCCGTTGCGGCGCGAGATGCTCCACGAGTGCCCGCCACTTGATACCCGCCTGCACCGTGACGGCATCTTCCGCCACCCTCCTGACCTGATTGAGTGGGGTCATGTCCAAGACGATTTGATCCGAAAGCGACTGACCGGCTTGCGAGTGCCCGCCGCCGCGTGTCGCGACCGTGAGCGAATTCCGCGCCGCGAACTTCACCACGCGCGCCACGTCTTCGGCCGATGCGGGGCACACCACCACCTGCGGTTTGCGCACCATGACGCGGCCAAAGTCTGTCGCCACCACTTCGCGCGCAACGTCATCGGTCAAAACCCTGCCGGAAATTTCTTGGGCCAGCTCGTTTGTCCAACTCATATCCGATCGTGGATACTCCGCCATTCCCCACTATACCCCGAAGGGCGTAGGCGCAGGAATGGATATATTGTCCGACTTCGGCCTTCCCGAGCGCCGCGCGCGGGTGCTTGGGGCGCAGAAAGCTGTTGCTGCGAGTTGACCCCGGTCCGTGCGCAAGATTCGATAGGTGGAAACGGCTGGAAGGCGGAGGCAGCCTTTTCACGTACCTTCTCTAGGACCTCAGTCGCGGCAGGGACAGCGGTTTCTGCCGGTTTATCCCGGCGCACTAACTCCTTTTCTATCAGAAGGTAATCCCGAAGACTCGATAACTTTTGCATTTTCATCAACATAGTGGGAGCACTCTTTTTTGCCCCTTTGTTTTCAATCAATTATTGGGAGCAACCTTCATTTTTAACATCTTTTTGATGGTTTCGAGAGCACGCTCGCGAGGTGGGGAAATTTTCGTAGGTGCCGTGCCGCACCAAGTCTTCATCGCGAACGTAGCCTATACCCATTAGCTCGTTTTGTCAAGAGACAAATGATCCGCTTACCGCCGACGGCGATTCTTGGGCTCGGGCCCGCAAATGCAGGTTATCCACCCTGCGGATGGAAGGGGGCGGCATTCTGGCTGAAATGTCGCGCTGGGGAAAGATGCGCCTTCACGCGCCTTCCGCGCCGAAGGAAAGGCCCATTTCGCGCGCTACCTTCTGAATGTAGTGCCGCCCCTCGTCGTACTCCTCCGCGGTTTTCAGGTGTTCGAGCATCAGCGGCGCGTCCACCGGCAGCCCCGAAAGCCCTCGCAAATAAGCCCGGTAATCAAGCTGGCCGCGGCCGGGGATGACTTCCCGCAAGGATACCTGGACATAGTCTTCCCAGCTCAAATCTTTGGCATGGCAGGACACAATCCAAGGCCCCAACTTCTTGAAGCACTCATCGATGACGGCGCCGTTGTTGTACATGCGCTCCGGGCAGTTCATCACGTTGCAGGCGTCCAAATGAACCGCGAACGCCTTGCGATCGACCTTCTTAATCAACTTCAGGTAATCGTCCGGCCCCGTGGGGAAATTGAAGGGCATCATCTCAATTGTGAACTTGGTACGGGCGGGTTTGACGGCGTCGATGACGTGGCGGCAATTCTCCACGGTGGCGTCGATGAACTCTTCGGTAATGTTTTTGGGATCGGGGCCGTCCCAATGAAGGGGATTGAAGGAGCCGGCAATATCGACGCAACAGCGCGTGCCCAGCATTTCGGCCAGAGCCAGCCGCTCCTGTACGTAGGCAAGGTTCTGGCGGCGCTTCTCGAGATCCACATCGAGCATGTTGCGCCACGCGCCCACTTCCGCAAGGGCCACATCGCGGGCGGCGAATTCCTTGATGATGGCTCTTATTCTATCCGTATCGTTTATCTCCACCTGAGGAGCGTAAGCGGCACGGTACCCTAGCCGGCGATGTTCCTGCGCAAGGTCAGCGGGGTCAGTCGATTTGAGAAAAATGGGACCACCCAACCGCAGGGGCCGAGCAGATGAGGTCTCCGGTCGACCCCACAGTGGGGGATTCGCCACGGCCAACGCAGCTATCGTTCCTGTCCGCCCGAGAAAGGCACGCCGGTTTAAAGGATTTGGCATCGTTACCTCCTGCACCAACATTATATAGCTAGCGTTTTGAAATCCACACGACGTGACCGTTATTGGTCACGAACCCAGAGGTGAGGGAAGCTTCGCCCTGAACTCCATTGCGCGGACCGCCAACGTCTCCATCAAGCTCTCCGCGGATTCAAACAGCGAGAACACCTTCAGGTTGTAATCGTGAAGCAACTTCAAAACCTTATGGCGTGAGCTTGTGAAAAGAAGATGGGATATGCCGAAGAGAGGACTCGAACCTCCACTCCCTGACGGGAACTACACCCTGAATGTAGCGCGTCTGCCAATTCCGCCACTTCGGCACATGGACTGCTTGTTGCGATTTCTCAAACGGGCGCATACGGTGTGCAGAATCGCCCTTGTCGCAATTTTTCATCTTGCCATTCAGCCCCGCGCGTGTCAAGGGAGCCTTGTGCTAGGGGTGCGCGACATGGGGGTTGGAATTTGAAGAGTTTCTTTTTTTGTGGTATAAATCCTAACGTATAGATACGTTAGGACAAGGAGGCCTATGCCCGAGACTCTTCCTCAATTGGAGAAGCAAAGAGT
>JBKQVI010000210.1:0-12557 GCA_052139985.1 Terriglobia bacterium | reverse complement strand
GATGACCCGATGGCCCGATGACCCGATGGCCCGATGACCCGATCGCCCGATGACCCGATGGCCCGATGGCCAGATGGCCCGATGACCCGATGGCCCGATGGCCCGATGACCCGATGGCCCGATGACCCGATGGCCCGATGACCCGATGGCCCGATGGCCCGATGGCCCGATGGCCCGATGACCCGATCGCCCGATTCTCAAGATGCGCATCCGTATTCTCTGTCAGGGCAAGACCAAGGATTCGCACCTGCGTGCGATTCAAGAGGACTTTGCCGGGCGAATCGAGCATTTTACTCCCTTGACCGTGGAAGAACTCCCGGCTGTGCGGGGGGCGAGCCATTCCCCCAAAGCGGGATTGACGACCAAGGAGCGCGCCCTGCTCGACAAACTTCGCGGCGCAACGAAAGTCCTGCTGGACGAACGTGGGCGAGAGAGGACCTCACAAGAGTTCGCCGAGTGGCTGGGCCAGGAGGCCGTACGGGGCCGACGGGAGCTGGCCTTCTTGATCGGGGGTCCGGAAGGTTTTTCAGCCGCGTTCCGCGATCAGGCCGACGTGCTGCTGGCGCTTTCGCGCATGACCCTGACGCGCGATTGGGCGCGCACGCTTTTGCTCGAGCAGATTTATCGCGGCTTCACGATTCTGCGGGGATATCCGTACCCGCGGTAAAGAAGATCGGGTGATCTGACGATCGGGTGATCGGGTGAGCAACATAAGGCCGAGGATCGAGATTCGAAAATCGAAACTCGTGGTGAGGCTCGCGTGGTTTTCGAATTTCGAGTTTCGCGCTCACGTTTCACCTTGAGACACCTGTTCACCCCATCATCCGATAGCCTGAGGAGCGTCTCTTGCCAGAAGATCGAAAAGGGTTGATTATCGTTCATACGGGGCCCGGCAAGGGGAAGACCACCGCCGCGCTGGGAACGGCATTTAGGGCAGTGGGGCAAGGCCTGAAAGTCTTAATGGTACAGTTCATTAAGGGCTCGTGGCATTATGGCGAACTGGATGCGGCGAAAATGCTGGGTGACGAGCGCCTGAAAATCATTCCCATGGGCCGTGGGTTCGTGAAAATCGGCGCAGAAAAACCCGACCCGGAGGACGTGCGGATGGCCGAAGAGGCATGGCAATTCGCCCGCGAGGAAATTCTGAGCGGGCGCTACGAGATGGTGATCCTCGACGAGATCAACTATGCCATCAGTTACAAAATGCTATCTCCGGAGCCCGTAGCGGAAACCTTAAAGCACAAACCCGAAATGGTACATGTTATTTTGACCGGCCGGAACGCCCATCCCACGCTCATCGAGATGGCGGACCTCGTGACGGAAATGCGCGAGGTCAAGCACCCCTATCAAAAGGGAATTCTCGCGCAGAGAGGGATAGAATATTGAGGATCGGGTCATCGAGCCATCGGGTCATCGGGCCATTGAGTGATCCGGTGATGAGTTGATTTAACGATTAGTTGATTGAGCGACGACCAGAAACCTCTACGGTTTTCAATCACTCAATCGCTCGATGACCCGATGGCCCGATGGCTCGATGGCTCGATGACCCGATAATTAGGTTTCTATGACTTGGTTCCGCAAAGAAAAGCAGCCGCTGGAAACACCCAAGGAGAAACGCGTCCAGACCGAGGGTCTTTGGGTGAAGTGCGACAAGTGCAAGCAAATCCTCTGGAAGAAGGATCTTGAGGCCAACCTGCAGTGCTGCCCCAAGTGTGGCCACCATTTCAAACTGGGCTCACATGCGCGGTTGGAAATGTTGTTCGACGAGGGACAGTATACTGAGCACGACGCGCGCCTCGCCTCCACCGATCCGCTGAAATTCAAGGACACGAAACCTTACCGCGATCGCCTGAAGCAGGCGGAGAAAGTCACCGGCATGAAAGACGCGCTGCTGACCGGCGAGGGCCTTATTGAAGGGAAGCCCGCCATTATCTGCGCGATGGAGTTTCAGTTCGTGGGCGGCAGCATGGGCGCCGTGGTGGGGGAAAAGGTGACTCGCGCCATCGATCGCTGCATCGAGCAGAAGCTGCCGCTGGTCATCATTTCCTGCTCGGGCGGGGCTCGCATGATGGAAGGCGCCATCAGCCTGATGCAAATGACCAAGATCTGCTCGGCGCTTGCGCGCCTGGATGAGGTGCACAAACCCTACATTTCCGTGCTCACGGATCCGACGACCGGCGGCGTCACCGCCAGCTACGCGATGCTGGGTGATTTGAACATTGCTGAGCCCGGTGCCCTCATCGGCTTTGCCGGCCCGCGCGTCATCGAGCAAACCATTCGCCAAAAACTGCCCGAAGGGTTCCAGCGCGCCGAGTTCCTCCTCGAACACGGTATGGTCGACGCCATCGTGCCGCGCAAGGAATTGAAGAGTTATCTCGCGCGCGCCTTTCGCTTGATGCACGCTTGGGACCCATAGAGATCGGGTCATCTGGCCATCGGGTCATTGAGTCATCTGGCCATCGGGTCATTTGGCCATTGGAAAGTCGGATCATCGAGCTGTGGAAGGCAACTGCTGCGGATTTCACAATTCCCATCGCCAAATAGCCGAGTCGCTCAATGACCAGATGACTCAATGACCAGATGACTCAATGTCCAAATGACCCGATGGCCAGATGGCTCAATGACCAGATGACTCAATGACCCGATGACCCGATGGCCAGATGGCCAGATGACTCAATGACCAGATGACTCAATGTCCAAATGACCCGATGGCCAGACGACTCAATGGCCCAATTGCCCGATGAACTATAACGAATGTCTTAAGTACCTCGCCGACTTGGGTCAGGAACTGCACGGCCTGACGTTTGGCCTGGAGGCCATCTCCCAGATTCTGGTGGAATTGGGACGCCCGCACGAGCGCTATGACACCGCGATCGTGGCGGGAACCAATGGCAAGGGCTCCACCTGCGCCATGCTGGCCAGCATTCTCCAGCACGCGGGTTACTCCACCGGACTGTTCACTTCTCCCCACCTGGTACGCGTCAATGAGCGGATGCGCGTGAACGGCCAGGAGGTTTCTGACGACGATTTTGCGGCTGCATTCAGTGCGGTCGCCGCTGCTGTCGAACGCCTGGTCAACCGCAAAACTCTGGAAAAGCCTCCGAGCTTTTTTGAGTTTTTGACCGCAACCGCCTTCCTGCACTTCGCCAATGCGGGTGCGAAGTTTGTCGTGCTGGAAGTCGGCATGGGCGGAAGGCTGGACGCCACCAACGTAACCACCCCGCGCGTGGCCTTGATCACGAACATCGACTTTGACCACATGGAATTCCTGGGTTCCACGCTGGCGATAATCGCGGCGGAAAAGGCGGGCATCATCAAACCGCATCGGCCGGTGATTTCCGGGGTGGAGGACGCGGAAGCGGCTGCCGCCATTCGCCGCCGCACGGAGGAATGCGGAGCGGAGTTGCTGGAACTAAGGGACTTGGCACAAACCTCCAACCTCCACGCCCGGCAGGGCCGCTACTCGTTCGATCTGGCACTGGGCACGGAACATTTCACGGGACTGGCCTGTTCACTGTTGGGACGCTTTCAAGTGAAAAATGCGGTGGCTGCGGTGGCGGGAGCGTGGCGACTCAAGACCGAGGGGTTTGAGATTCCCCGCCGCAGTATCTTGAGAGGGATTCGAACCGCGACCTGGCCCGGACGCCTGGAGCGTATTGGTCTGAAGCCGTTGGTCCTTCTTGATGGCGGGCACAACCCCGGCGCCGCCCGTGTGGTCGCCGGGTTCATCCGGGAAGAACTTCTCGGGCGCCGGGTGCGCTTGGTGTATGCTTCCATGCGCGACAAAGCCATCCGCGAGATTTGCGCGAGCCTGTTTCCGCTGGCGGAGGAAGTCTACTTGACGCACCCGGAAAACCCGCGCGCCGCTACGCCCGACGAGATTCTGGCGGCGCTGGATTCCCGGCCGGCCAAGTTGCACATTGAAGTCGAGCCCGTTCGCGCGCTGGAGAAGGCATGTAGCGCCAGCTCTTCTGATGATGTTGTGCTCGTTGTTGGCTCGCTGTTCCTGGTAGGGGCCATCAAAAAAGCCCAGCGCGAAGGGAAACTACACCTGTGAAGGTTGTTCGGTGTCAGCCCTTGGGTCATCTCCCTCAAGACCACGCCGGCGAGCCGTAATCAAGACGAAGCTCTCTGCATCCTCAGTGCCGCAAAAGACTTAACACAGAGTGCACGGAGCAGCTCAGTGAGCCCTGTGTTAAGTCTTTTCAAACCACGGAGGACACAGAGACACAACGTACAAGAGGAAGGACGGTCGCGGCGCAGGACGTCAACCAACTTCGGACCTCGGACCCTCGATGGAAAGCCTTTCCAGTGCCGCTGCCAGAACGCGCAAGCAACACGGCGTGCGCTACTTCTTGAGCTACGCCCGTTCCCTGTTCTTCACCAATCTGCTGATTTACTTCTACACGGCGGTTTGCGGAACAGTTTCCCTCTTCGCTTCCCTTTTCGACTCCGAAGGCCGGTGGCAACATGCCTGCGCCAGGACATGGTCGTGGCTGATCCTGAAAACCAGTGGAATCCGTGTGCGCGTGGAAGGGATTGAGCACGTCCACCCTGATGCAACCGCGATCTATTGCGTGAATCACCAGAGCGCCATGGATATCCCCGTCCTGTTCGTCAACCTGCCCGTGCAGTTTCGCTTTGTGGCCAAACGCTCTCTGTTTCGCCTGCCGTTCCTCGGTTCGCACCTCCGACGCTCGGGACACATCCCCGTGGACCGTGACCGCCCGCGCGAAGCCCTGAAAAGCATGAAAATGGTGGCGCAGGAAATCCGCGAGGGAAAATCCGTCCTTCTCTTCCCGGAGGCCCATCGGAGCCGGAATGGGCAATTGCTACCTTTCAAAGCAGGGAGCTTTTATATCGCCATTCTCTCGGGAGTTCCGATCGTGCCCATCACCATCAACGGGACCTCCTATGTCCTCAAACCTGACACCTACCATGTGCGAGCCGGCCAAACAGAGATGATCGTGCACCCAGCCATCTCCACCCAGGGGCTGAATCTGAAGGACGCGGAGAAGCTCTCTGAACAAGTGCGGGGGATTATCGCATCGCGCTTTGTGCCGGCGAATTAATCGCACGGGCTGGGAAGTTGCCTAATCTCGTAGCGGCGAGTTTACCTCGCCATTTGGCGGCCGCACGATCTTTCTCAGGGCTTGCGGAAGACGACGCAGTAGCAGTGATTGTGGCTTGGCCAATCTGCCCAGGGAGCAATTTGGGTGACGACCTGGAAACCGGCCGCCGTGAGTTCCTCAACCAAGAGTTTTTGCGGAATGCCGTGCCCACCGCGGTTCTCGGGCACACCCTCTGGAAGCGACATCCCCGCGATGGGCTCTTCATCGATTACGGCCAATAGTCCGCCGGCCTTGAGCGACCGGAAAAGGCTGGCGTCGATTTCGGCGGGCTTCGTGAGGTGATGATAAACGAGCCGCATAAAGATGGAATCGCAGCATTCGGGCGGGAGGTTCGTGCCGGTTGCCGCGGCCGTGAGGGCAATAATGTTCTGGTCCTTCGCCGCAAGTTCCTCAAGGTGAGCCAGCTTCTTCGCATCCAGTTCGGTGGTGTAGACCCTCCCCGCCGCGCCTACGCGCCGAGCGGCGGCAAGCGTCATCTGGCCTTCACCTGCGCCGATTTCCGCCACCACACTGCCAGGCTTCCAGCTTAACAATGTAGCGAGGCGAGCAGCTTCCTCCTCGTGGGTGTCCCTCTCTTGACACGCGGCAAGTCCGCATGTGGCGAAGGCCAGCACCATGATAAAGGAGCGTCGTAGCATTGGGGAGCGCCTCAAGAATCCACCTCAAATATACTTTGGGACCGGAGGAAGGCAAGTGCAAGTTTTTCCTGGGAGAGGGTAGCGCGGACCTCCGCTCTTGAGGTCCGCGGCTCTTCATGCGAAAGGCCTCAGATCTCAATGATGGGGACTGCCCTCGGGTTCGGTAGAGTGCAACGAATGAAGAACCGCAGACCTCAACAGCGGAGGTCTGCGCTACGCTTGCTCAAAGTAGATTGGGCTGGTAACGCTCATATCGTCTTCATGATACACCAAGTATGCCGGACATGATGGCCGAAATGGATTCGGGTAGTGGTGTCATTTGGTGTGGCACGGCCATCTTGGCCGTGACCGTTCACGGGCGGGACGCCCGTGCCACTCTCAAATGACACCACTACCTGGATCCGGGTTGCACATCGAAAACGAAGGCGCCTCCGTTTATATTATTGAAAGCGCAGTAAGTCAGAATTCACTTGCGCCACTCTCCGGGCATGTTATTCAATAAAGATGATTCGGATTTTGTGGTGAGGGAAGCTTGGCAAGGGTTTCTCTTGTTCGCCCGACCGACGGACCATCCGATCGCTGGTCCTTGTGAACTGCGTGGCGCCGGGATGGATTGAGACGGACATGGCGCAGCCGGTGCTGAAGAACCGCCGCTTACGCCGCCAAGCGACCTCCGTCATTCCGCTCCGCCGGTTCGGATGCCCGGACGAGGTGGCCATGCCCATCCTCTTCCTTGCCTCTTTGCTTGCCACGTATATGACAGGCGAGGTGGTCAACATCAATGGAGGAAACGTTCTCTGTGGCTAAATCCCTTCAGGCCCAAGTTCTTGGCGTTCTCGGCGCTTTCGCCCTCTTGATCTGTTTGCTCACCACCTCGCTCCGGGCGCAACAGCCGGCCGCGCCTCAGGTTCACGGAAATGTGGACCCCCAGGCGCGCAATATGTTGGACCGCGCCATTCAGGGGCTGGGCGGCCGGGCCTTCTTGACGTCCAAATCCCTGACCACAAAGGGCCGCGCCTTTTTCTTCCAGGACGGGAACACCGCGGGTATGGAACCCTATGAGAGCTGGGTGGTGTACCCCGACAAGCGGCGTTTTTCGTATGGAAAAACCAAGCCCGTCATCCTGATCAACAACGGTGACCAGGGTTGGGAACTCGATCGCTACGGACTGATCAGCCAGCCCGACCAGCAGCTACAAGGGTGGATTATCTCGAACCGCTTCAGTTTGGAGAACATCTTGCGCTTGCGCATCAACGAACCCGGCGTGCTCATCCAAATGGGCAAGGTTGACTTCGTGGATAACGTATCGACGCAGGGCATTGAGATCATTGCCCCGGGGGGCATCAGCGTGCGCCTGGATTTGCACCGGCAAACGTTTGTCCCTTCGCGCATCTCCTACCGTGTCAGGAACGTCAAAGAAGATGCCTGGGATGACTATTCCGACGCGTACTCGGACTACCGGCCAGTCGACGGAATTCGAACCGCAATGCACATAGCCCGCTACTTAAATGGCGATCGCATCGGGGAAACCTTCCGATTTTCCGCAAAGTACAACGAAGACTATCCTGCCAATTACTTCACCGCCGAGTGAGGAAAGACGGGATTCGGGGTACGGGATTCGGGACACGGGAAGACCATGATCGATTGTCCCGTGATGCGTGTGTTGGATAGGTATTGCGAAGCGCCAAGAGTTAGCCCACCTGTCCTGGCCGGTTGCGCCGCTACAATATACGTTAAGTTGGATGGATGATCTTACTTCTCGATTCTCGTGTTCCGACTCGCCGTGCCCCGTGGCCCGTATCCCGAATCCCGGTTTTTTACGCATCTGCTATAATCGTTTGATGGAGCAAGCGTGAAAGACTCATCTAGGATTCGCAGTACCACTATCTTGTGCGTGCGCCGGGGCGGCCGATTGGCTATGGGTGGCGATGGCCAGGTCACCATGGGCGAGAGCGTGATGAAGCAGAAAGCGCGCAAGATCCGCCGCCTATTCAATGAAAAGGTCATCGCGGGATTCGCCGGCAGCACCGCGGATGCGCTCTCCCTGTTTGCCCGCTTCGAGCAAAAGCTCGAGGAGTATCACGGGAACCTGAATCGCGCCGTGGTCGAACTGGCTAAGGACTGGCGCACCGACCGTGCCTTGCGGCACTTGGAAGCGCTGCTGCTGGTGGCGGACGAGAAGTACACCTATCTCGTAAGCGGGAATGGCGACGTCATCGAGCCCGACGACGGGATTGTGGCCATCGGTTCGGGTGGACCCTTTGCGTTGGCCGCCGCCCGTGCCCTCGCCAAACATACGGAACTGCCTGCCAAAGAAATCGTGCAGGAAGCCATGCTCATTGCAGGACAGATTTGCATTTACACCAACGACCAGGTCGTCATTGAGGAGATTTAAGAAAGGGTGAAGAATAAAGTCTAAAGGGTAAAAGCTAAAGGATAAAGGGCAAAGCTGACCTATAACCGTACCCGTTCAGCTCACACCTCCAAGGCACTACGTTTATCCTTTACCCTTTATCCCTTACACTTTAGACTTTTGTACATGGTTTTCTATTTGCCCGAGAATATCGAGAATGCCACATCGCTCGACGATCTAACCCCCCGCCAGATTGTAGCCGAGCTGGACAAGTATGTTGTGGGCCAGGCAAACGCCAAGCGGTCGGTGGCGGTAGCGTTGCGCAATCGCATGCGCCGGCAAAAGCTGGCGCCGGAACTTGCCGAAGACATCCTCCCCAAGAACATCATTATGATTGGGCCAACGGGCGTGGGTAAGACGGAAATCGCCCGCCGCCTGGCGCGCCTGACCAATTCCCCTTTCCTCAAGGTGGAGGCTTCACGCTTTACCGAAGTCGGGTACGTTGGCCGCGATGTGGAATCGATGATCCGCGATCTGGTGGAAGTGTCCATTGACATGGTTCGCGAAGAAAAGGTGGACGAAGTCGCGGAGAAAGCCGAACAGAACGCCGAGGAGCGACTGCTCGACCTGCTCCTGCCCCCTCCCGCCATAGTGCGGAAGACCGAAAAAGCTCCGGGAGACAACGACGACGGACGCGCTGCCACCGCACACGAGCAGTTTCAGCGCACCCGCGAAAAGCTCCGCGCCCAACTTCGCGAAGGCAAGCTGGACGACCGGGAAGTGGAAGTGGAGATGCGCGACCGCAGCACGCCCTCGTTCGAAGTCGTTACGTCGCAGGGCGTGGAAGAGATGGATATCAACATCAAAGATCTCATCCCCGGGCTCTTCGGCCAGCGCACCAAGAAGCGGCGAATGCACGTCACTGAGGCCATGGAGTATCTGATCCAGGAAGAGGAAAACCGGCTGATTGACATGGACCAGGTCACGCGCACGGCGGTAGAGCGCGCGGAGCAGTCGGGCATTATCTTTTTGGATGAGATCGATAAGATCGCAGGGCGCGAGCGGGGAGGCGGCGGCCCGGACGTAAGCCGCGAAGGTGTGCAACGCGACATCTTGCCGATCGTCGAGGGAACCACCGTCAACACGCGCTACGGCATGGTCCGCACGGACCATATCCTCTTCATCGCCGCGGGTGCGTTCCACGTCTCCAAACCTTCCGACCTGATTCCCGAATTGCAAGGCCGGTTTCCCATCCGCGTGGAGCTGCATTCACTCACCACCGAGGATTTCATCCGCATCCTGAAAGAGCCCAAGAGCGCGCTAGTAAAACAATATATCGCGCTGCTCGACACAGAAGGCATCAAGCTGACCTTCAGCGACGAGTCCCTGCAAGAAATCGCCAAGTTTGCGGCGGCGGTGAATGACGCCACGGAAAACATCGGGGCGCGGCGCCTGCACACCATCATGGAAAAGCTGCTGGATGAGATTTCCTTCGAGGGGCCGGACCTGAAAAAGAAGGTCGTGCGCATAGACGCGAGCTACGTGCAGAAGCAACTAACGGACATTGTCAAGAATCAGGACCTCAGCCGATACATCTTGTGAAACCTTATCCCCGAGAGCCGCGCGCCGCCGCCCCAAAATCATTCTTTCGCCAAACCTGCCTCTCGAAACGGATTCTTCAAGCCTTGGTACTGGCTTCCGCTGCCGCATGGCTGTACGCATGCGGTGTGCAAGGAACTCCCCATCCCCCCCATTTAGAGCGGCCAGAGAAGATAGCCAACCTCTCCGTTGTGCAAGTCGGTCAAAGCCTGCAAGTCCGCTTCACCCTTCCCCAGCAAACGACGGAGGGAACTCGATTAACGAAGCCGTTAGAAGTCGAGATTCTGCGCGCCGTCGTTCCACAAACCGCAGGCCTCGCCAAGCTACCGGAGCCTGAAGTCTGGACCCGCCTGATTCGCGAAGAGTGGCTGCCTTATGCAAAGGGAAATGATGTTTCCTACTCCGCGCACCTGACTGAGCGGGAGTTTCACGACTGGCATGGGAAGACACTGGTTGTGGGCGTCCGCACCCTTACCCGAGGATTCCGGCACCGTGCGCTCGAAAGCGATCCTTCCAACCTCGTTGACGTGCCGATCCTGGACGTCTCAGAGCCGGTCGGGAATGTCCACTTTGCAGTCACCGAAAGGGCCGTGGAGGTTCACTTCACTGCACCCACAAAGACGCTCAGTGGCGAGCCCGTCCATGGTCTTACCGGATACCGCGCTTATCGAAGCTCCACGGGCCAGGCGGGCAGCTTCGAACCGCTGGGAGAAACGCGCACCCCACCCTACCGGGATGGCCAGTTTGAATTCGGCCAAACCTATTACTATCAGGTAGCGGCGGTTTTTGGTACGCCCGGCCACCCGGCCATGAGTGACGCCTCCCCCGCAGTGAAGGTAACGCCACGCGATGTCTTCCCGCCGGCCCCACCGCAGGGACTGTCGAGCATTTACTCGGCGGGAGCCGTGGAACTGGTGTGGGCAGCCAACAGCGAGGCCGATTTGGCAGGCTACAACGTCTATCGCCTAGATAATCAAACGCCCCAGCGGGTTAATAAGGACCTATTGCATACACCCATCTTCCGCGATACGACCGCGCCCCCAGGAAAAACTCTCATATACTACGTAACCGCTGTTGATCTTTCCGGAAATGAGAGTAAGGGGTCGCAGAAGGAAGAAGTGGAAACGAAGTAGATAAAGTGTGAACGTTGAAGTGTAAAGGATGAAGGGTAAAGGATAGATGATGAACACCGAGAGGTGTCACCTTCTAGGCGTTACCCTTCATCCTTTATCCTTTACACTTTAGCCGTTTAACGTATCGACATAAGACTGGGAATGCAAAATTCGTGATGCTTTCAAGGGAATTAGAAATCGTAGTTGCGGGGACAGCGGCGATTATCCTCGCCGGAGTATGGGTGTGGAGAATCGTGGAACGCCGGCGACGCAAAAGCCCCGACGAGATTGAACGGTTGCGCCGGCTGGAAGTGAATGCTTGCGGGCGCATTATTCAGGGAAGGATCGCGGAACTGGCGGAGCCCATGGCTGGCGGCCCTGCCGGACCGGTTCTCCTTTACGATTACGAGGTGGCCGGCGTCACTTACGAGGCGGCTCAGGACCTAAGCATGTTGCCGGAAGTCGCCGCCGCCGCGCCGTTCCTTCCGGGCCAGACCACCAGTGTGAAATACGACCCGAGACAGCCGACCAATTCCATTCTCGCCTGTGAAACCTGGTGTGGAATTCCAGAACTCGAAACCAACCGGAACGCCTCAGTCGAACCCGGGAATGACTCCGCTCAACCCTCTCCGAAAGAAGCCTCATAAGCAGTGCCGATCAGGGTAGGCAAAGCTTTCCTCATTTTCGCGATGTTTTCTGCCACTCCTGCCCATCGAGGTGGGAGCGGATTCCCTTGCCCGGCCAACCAGGTCGCCAACCTTCTCCCTCACAACTAGTTACAGGCACACCCGGAAAAAGCATGGACGGAATCCCGGTTGCTTCTATACGGAGGCGAAAGCGAGGTTCAACAACATCGGAACGCAAGAGGCAACCGCGCGAGTAAGGCCAGGGCCGTAAAATGAGAGGACGCCTCACCCGGCGGTAGGAAGCCAAGGTCATTTTGGATTTAGGATTTGCGGTTTTGAATTGAAGAGAGCGCGCCACACACGGTCATTAATCCAAAATCGCAAA
This sequence comes from Terriglobia bacterium, assembly GCA_052139985.1. Taxonomy (GTDB): domain Bacteria; phylum Acidobacteriota; class Terriglobia; order UBA7540; family UBA7540; genus Bog-366. Next base: position 712 of record JBKQVI010000210.1, on the reverse strand, counting down.
TCCAAAATCCAAAATCACTTCGAGGTGGACAATGTCTGTATCAGCCGTTTCGACAAGCAGTTCACTAAGTCAGAGTCTGCAAATCTGGCAGGCGAAGACGCAGAAGATTCAAAGTGAATTTCAGCAATTGGGGCAGGACCTCCAGGCTGGGAACCTCACTCAAGCGCAATCGGATTTCAGCACACTGGGCAAGAACATTACCGGCCCGCTGCAAAGCAACAGTGCCCTTGCCCAGGCCTTCAGCGCGCTGGGAACGGCATTACAGGCTGGTGGCATCACGGCCGCTCAGCAGGCGTACACAACGCTTCAACAGGGTGTCCAGCAAGTCGGCCATGGGTTCCACCATCACAGCCAAGCAGAGACTAGTTCGCAGACTGCGACCTCCTCTACGGGCAGCACACTGTCACAAATGTTCGGCAGCCTGGGATCGGCCCTGCAATCGGGAAATCTGTCGGCAGCACAAACAGCCTATTCGACGCTTTCACAGGACTTCCAGCAACTTGGCTGGAGCTCAGGAAGCAGTTCGTCGTCGTTGGCAGGAGCATTGAGCTTGCTAGGTTGATTGGTTCCGGACGTTCGAACTTGTCTCTCGACCGGCATTCATTCCTCCGCCTGCTTTCCGTGACCTCTGCGGCCTCAGACCCATCTTCCTTTTTGTTATAAGTGGGTTTTTCTGTCGAACTGCTTGGGATGGTGGCAGTTAGGCGTTCGG